>NZ_JEXG01000005.1:0-138725 GCF_000581275.1 Acinetobacter sp. 809848 | reverse complement strand
TATGCCAAATTTAGTTCTCTCAACACGTGCGATCCAAATTATTAATACATCGATTCATTTGTTTCATCATCACGGATTTCATACCGTGGGCATCGACCGAATCGTGAAAGAGTCTCACACTCCAAAAGCAACTTTTTATAACTATTTTCACTCTAAAGAGCGATTTATTGAAATCTGTTTGATCGTGCAAAAAGAACGTTTAAAAGAAAAAGTGGTCTCAATTGTTGAGTACGCCCAAGACACAAGCGCGGCTGATAAACTCAAACAGCTTTATTTCTTACATACCCATGTAGAGGGAATGTACTACCTCTTATTTAAAGCCATGTTTGAAACGAAACTGAGCTATCCAAAAGCCTATATCACCGCAGTGAGATATCGCACATGGCTGCTGAATGAAATCTATAGCCAGCTTATAAAACTCAAAACCGATGCGACTTTTCAAGATGCCAAACTATTTTTATATATGATTGAAGGCGCAATTATTCAGCTTTTAAGTTCAGATGGGGTAATCGCTCGGGAAAAGATGTTGGATTGTTTTTTGTGCAGTTTAGGTAGGTGATGTAATTTGATGCCGCAGAATGCGCTAGACAATCGATAAAATTAAAAGCCAGTTTGTCACTATATCTACGGATGTGGTTTTATACTTTTAAGACATTTACTTTATTGCTTGATCAGACAAATGCGTGGCTGATAACAAAAAATATTAGACCGGTCGTCTATGAAGCTATATAGTTAGGCCTTACTTTGTTGACCTTCTAGTTTAAAAGAGAAAATTAATGTCTATTATTCTTCATCATTTAAATGCTTCACGCTCATTTCGCATTCTGTGGTTACTTGAAGAAATTAATCAACCTTATGAATTAAAAGTTATTTTCGAGATAAAACTACAAATCTTGCACCTCAAGAATTAAAAAACATTCATCCTTTAGGAAAATCACCTGTGATTGAGCTTAATGGAAAAGTAATTGCTGAATCAGGTGCCATTGTAGAAATTTTGATTGAAAAGTTTGCTCCTCAACTGATGCCCGCGAAAGATTCAGACAGTTATCTTGATTATTTACAATGGGTTCATTTTTCAGAAAGTTCGGCTATGGTTCCATATTTATTAAATATTTTTAATTCAATTGAGTTAAAAAATGGCACTCAATTAAAGTTCTTAGATCAATATGCGCAGACTGAGTTGGATAAAGTATTTTCATATTTAGATCAACAGTTAGTAGGCAAAAAATTCTTAGTAGGCGATTACTTAACGGGTGCCGATTTTATGATTGGTTTCGTAGTCTATGGTCTAATTAATTCTTTAAATATTCGTTCAAAATATCTCCATATTGAACAATATGTAAAAGGTCTAGAAAACCTAGAAAGCTGGAAAAAAGCCATGTCTATTGAACAAAATCTTCATCAACATACCAATGCCTAAAATTGCTGTAAGTCATTTTTCCAATATTGTTTAGCTGATCAATTGGCTCGTATTCATTCTTTCACGAGTTCTGCTAAACCAGCGAGTTAAAGACCCTGTTGTTTTAAAATTATGATTTGAAACTCTTGTACCTCTAATTGATGACAAGAGTTTCTAAGACGATTTAAATCACATTTCTAAGTTCATTTGCCGTGTTACGCAGCAATGGCAAAATTTGCTGAACCAAATAATCTTCTTGTACACGGTTGGTTTGCGACATGCAGTTAAGCGCTGCCACTGCTTGACCTTGTGCATTAAATACAGGCACAGCAATCGCAATCACGCCAAGTTCATGTTCCTCTTTAGAAAGACAATAATCCGATAACGAAATGCCCTTAAGCACTTCAAAAAACTTTGACTCATCTACAATGGTAAAAGGCGTTAAGCGTTTTAAACCGTAATTTTTTACCCACGTATGTTGGGCTTCTTCAGGTAGTGCTGCCAGCAATACTTTACCTGTAGACGTGGCGTGGGCAGGGAGACGGTTTCCTAAATGCATGCCATAAGGGCTAACACGTAAATTATCTTGCTGCGGTAAATAACTACGCGCAATCGGCACCACTTCATTATCGTCTAACACCACAATTGAGAAAGTCAGCGACGTCTGCGCGCACAAAAGATTTAAAAATGATTGAGCAACTTTAGGCAGATGGGCAGAGCTTAGATAAGAACTCGAAAAGCGCAGCACGCGATGAGTGAGCCAAAAGTAATGTTCATCGGTTTCTAAATAGCCTAAGTATTTTAAAGTTTTTAGGTAACGCCTTGCCGCTGTACGACTAATACCGGTTCGCTCAGCCACTTGAGTGACATTAAGCCGCTGGCGATCTGTTCCAAAAGCTTCCAATAAAGCCAAGCCTTTTGCTAATCCTGCAATGTAGTCTTCTTGACGAATTTTCTCATGCGAGTTTGGGTGCTCTAAAAAAGCATCGAGAGAAGGCATCCTTTCATTCCTGTTATTTTGGTTGTTTCTGTCCGCTATTCGGACAAACTAAATGATAAACGGTTATTTTCGTCTTGAATACATAGTGAACAAAACTTAAAGCCAGTAATTTAAAAGTCAGGATGAAACAAGGATGAAGTTATGGATATTTTAAAGACACAGGTTGCAATTATTGGTTCTGGACCAGCAGGGTTATTGCTTGGGCAACTTCTATATAAAGCTGGAATTGATCATATTATTGTTGAGCAACGTAGTGCTGAATATGTGGCTTCACGGATTCGTGCAGGAATTTTAGAGCAAGTTTCGGTCGATTTACTTAAACAAGCAGGCGTTGACCAAAACTTAAAAGAAAAAGGATTATCACATTCGGGCATCGAAATCTTAACCAATGGTGAGTTACATCGAGTTGATTTAGCCGCACTCACGGGTGGAAAACAAGTGACTGTATATGGTCAGACCGAAGTCACCAAAGATTTAATGGCTGCGCGTGAAGCAGCACAGCTCACTTCATTTTATGAAGCTCACAATGTACAAGTGAAAGATTTCTACACTGCACCAAAAGTTGAGTTTGAGTACCAAGGTAAAGCCTTTCAAATTCAATGTGACTTTATTGCTGGTTGTGATGGCTATCATGGTGTCTGCCGTGCCAGCGTGCCTCAAGATAAAATTAAGACCTTTGAAAAAGTTTATCCGTTTGGCTGGTTAGGGGTGTTGGCCGATGTTCCACCTGTAGCTGATGAACTCATTTATGTACAGTCAGAACGTGGATTTGCTTTATGTAGTATGCGCTCAGAAACACGTAGCCGTTATTATTTACAAGTCCCTTTAACAGATCACGTCGAAGACTGGTCGGATGAAAAGTTCTGGGATGAGTTAAAAAACCGCCTAGACCCTGAAAGCCGTGAAAAGTTAGTGACAGGACCTTCTATTGAAAAAAGTATCGCGCCGTTACGTAGCTTTGTGACCGAGCCAATGCGTTTCGGAAAACTATTTTTAGCAGGTGATGCTGCGCATATTGTTCCACCGACTGGAGCAAAAGGCTTAAATCTCGCTGCATCTGATATTGCTTATTTATCAAGCGCACTGATTGAATATTATGCCGAAGGTTCGGAACAAGGGATAAATGAATACTCTGATAAATGCCTACAACGTGTATGGAAAGCGGAGCGTTTTTCTTGGTGGATGACTCATTTATTGCATCGTTTTGAAACCGAAAGTGAGTTTGATCATAAGATTAAACAAGCCGAGTTAAGTTATGTGCTTGGATCGATTGCAGGTAAAACCACATTGGCCGAAAACTATGTCGGTTTGCCTTATGAGATTAAGCAAATTGATAGTTTCAAGCACGCAAGCTAAAGACTAAGTAAAAATAAAAAGGGCATGCAAATGTCCTTTTTTTTATATAAAAACTGGATGGAATGAGATCGGTTAAAAGATGTGATTCGGCTAAAAGTAGCCCCAATACTTTTTAGAATATAGGGCTACCTATCAATTCACCTAAAGTTTAGTTGGCGTTTGCCGTAACTTTATTATTGGTTAATATCACTTGTTGCTGAGATTGAACGGGTTTAATCACTTGTGGGTTAGAGTTACTCCACGGGATATAGGCTTCTGTCAAAATATGGCCTGTAAGGCTGGTTAAATCACTCGTTTTAACTTCTGCATTGCCTTGACGACCAAATAATACAACTTCATCACCTGCTTTGGCCTCTGGAATATCTGTTACATCAACCATAACAGTATTCATTGATACTCGACCAACCACTGGCGCTTTTTGTCCATTGATTAATACAAAAGCTTTATTACTAAAACTACGACGGTAGCCATCCGAATAACCTACAGGGAGGTTTGCGAGTTTAGAGTCACGTTTTAAAGTATAGGTTTGGTCATAACCCACAGTTGAATCTTTAAGATAATTATTCACTGCGGCAATTTGTGTTTTAAATGCCATCATACCTTTAAATTCAGGGTGATTAGGAAAATCACCATATATAATTGCACCTGCACGAACCATATCTAAATGTGATTCAGGAACGTTTACGGTAGCAAATGAATTAGCGGTATGTAATGTTAATTCTTTACGATTCAGTTTGGCTTTTTTAATCAACCATGCGGTTTGTTCATTAAATTGCGCCAGACGCTCACGAACAAATTTTTCATCTTCTACAGCATAGTGGGTCATAATGCCGTCAATTTTAAGATGGGGAAGTTTGGTGATCGCAACAGCTTGTTCTTTGCCTAGAGCCGTAGCCATTTCAAGACCATTACGGTCCATACCGCCTGAATTTAAAGCCAAGCTGTAATGAACAGTTGTATTGTTCGCTTCTGCCCATTTAGACATACGGGCAGCTTGGTCATAATTACCTAAAAGCTCTTCAATATTTAACGCCTGTGCATTGATAATTTCACTATCTGTGGCGGTACGTAAACGTGTAATTTTGCCTTTATAGCCATGCTTACGCACCATAGCCGCCTCAGCATTACTGGTAATGCCAATACAAGATACGTTTAACTTCATAACACTTGGCATAAGTAGATCAATACTATGGCCGTATGCGTTGGCTTTCATGACTATACAAAGTTGTGTTTTGCCATTAAGTAACTGGTTTGTCCTTTTAATATTATCTTCAAAAGCTTGAGTATCAATTTCTATCCATGCATTTGCTGTAGGAGCAGGGCTTACTTCATTCGTAACATGGGGAGTAAGTAAGGGAGCTGCATGAGCAAATTGCACCGAACCGAATAATATTAATGCACAGCTATAAGCGAGATGAGAAAATTTTGTTTTAAGTTTCATGAGTTTTTTAATCGTTCCTGGCTGAATATAATTTAACGCTGGGTGGATTCTTATGGTTAAGTACAGAAATATAATTGATTTAAAATGTCACACGATTTGGTTGTAATAATACTTTCTCCTTAAAATATTATGGTCGCTATTAAGTGAAATTTAATTTTGCTTAAACTAAATTGAAAAATACAAATCTGATTTCAATTAATCTTAATTAAATCTAAATATACATTCATAAAAAAACAAGAAGAAAAATTATTATAATTTTTTGAATGTTATTTTTTTAATCTATTTGTTGGGGTTGTTTTTAATAAAATTTTTTGAAATATAACATTTGGTAAATAATTAACTTTATTATTAAAAAAGATTTTTTTATTTTATTAAATATATTTGATTGTATTTTTTATCAGTTGGTAAAATATAAAAAAGTTGGGGAATAAATATCCTTAATTTTATTCAATAGAATACAAAAAATTAAAATAACTATATTTTTCATTTGGTTATTTGTTTTTGTTAAAGCTGTTTAGAAGTTATGGATTATTTTTAGTCAATTTTTAAGCATCTAATGTCATATTTAATAGTTTTTAATAAGTTAATTTAAATTTTATAAATAAAACATTAATTAGATTGAATGAATAATTTGGTGTTATTTAACCACAAGTGTTTAGTCTTGGTTTTGTGCAATAAATAGACTGGTATATCTTATATTCTTTTTTTAATTCGATTTATTGTTTAAGATTTTAGTTAAATTAAAATTTTATGTTTGTTTTGAAGTTGAGTAATTTTCTTAATATTTTAGTTTTTATTAAATGAATAATTTTGTATTAAGACTTTATAAATATAAGATGATGAGTATGTTTTTTTTATTGCTCAGAATAGTTTGGCTTTTTCTTGATCATATTATTCTAATTCTACAAGAGTGTAATATAGGAGGGCTGATATTGATTTTTAGTGCAAACCATCAATTCCTGTGTAAAAGTCCGTACAGAAATATGAATTTTTATCTTAAAAAGTGTCTAATTAAATATGATGTAATGGCTATGCCATGCCGATTTTCTTGATGAACAAATGAGCTAAGGAAGGTTTTTCGAAGCCATGGGTACACCCACCATTTTTTATGAAAAAATGAATTGGAAAAAAGCGGGGAATAGAACGCATTTTGCTTAAAAGATCAGCATTAATAAAAGCTTTTGTCACATTTTTTCAGTATATTGCTATTAATTTCTTTATTTATAAATTCTAAGTTTGTATGGAACAGGACCAAGCTCGCATACCTAAATATATTCCTATCCGCGATGCAATTGCCCACGATATTGAATCTGGCGTATTAGAAGCCCACGCAAAACTCCCATCAGAAAGAGTGCTTTCTGAACAATTCCAAACTACTCGCGTGGCTGCGCGTGAAGCTTTGCTGGCTTTGGAAACTGATGGCTTGATTTATCGACTAGACCGCCGTGGTTGGTATGTTCGTTCTCCTCGTATTATTTATCACCCGCAATCTACAAAAAACTTTAATCAGTTTGTGATTGAACAAGGCTATGAACCTTCGACAGAAGTGATTTCGAGTGAACTGACTCAGGCCACTTCTTGGGATGCCAAGCATTTAAAAGTTGAAAAAGGGCATCCGATTTATTCGGTTTGGCGACGTCGTTGTATTAATGGACGACCTGTTTTGGTTGAGCATTTACGGGTAAATGCCGAGCTTTTTCCCGAGTTTTTAACTCATGATCTCAAGCAATCGATTACTTTACTAATGGCAAATCAATATGATTGCCATATCACCAGAGCTGACATTAACCTCTATCCAACAGCTTTATCCGACCAACAGGCTAAAGCATTGCATGTAAATACGGGCGCGCTGGGTTTATATATTTGCCGTAGCAATAGAAATGAAGAGGGCGTGATTACCGATGTTGACCAAGAATATTGGCTACATGATGTTTTAGATTTACATTTCGAAGCGCGAGCATAAAAATACAATCTGGTTTAAACCAGATTAATTAAACTGTCATATAAAGCTGTTGAAATACGATCATCAAATAATTGCATTCGATGGTTTGCAGATGAAACAGTATGTTCAACAGACAATTAAACTCGGGACTGCATCAGTTTTAGGTGTGGTCGTCGCTATTCAAATGGGATGTTCATCAGCAACATCAAAACAATCAGAAGAAATTACAGTCTATACGGCAGTGGAAGCCGATCAGCTTAAACAGTATCAAGAAGAATTACACAAAGCCTATCCAGAGCTAAAAGTAAAATGGGTACGTGATTCAACAGGGGTGATTACCGCTAAACTTTTGGCAGAGCAGAAAAACCCACAAGCGGATGTAGTTTTTGGTGTTGCTTTAACCAGTTTGTTGGTCATGGAAAAGAAAGACATGCTTGAGCCTTTTAAACCAGAAGGTATTCAAAATTTAAAACCAGAATTTGTAAGTCAAAAACCTGTACCGACTTGGACGGGTATGGATGCATGGGAATCTGCAATTTGTGTCAATAAAGTCGAATTAGAAAAGCGTAAGTTACCAATTCCAAAAACTTGGAAAGATTTAACCAACCCGATTTATAAGAACCTGATTGTGATGCCAAATCCAGCTTCGAGTGGCACAGGCTATTTAGATGTCACGGCTTGGATGCAAATTTGGGGCGAAAAGCAGGCATGGGTCTATATGCAGGCTTTAGATAAAAACATTTCGCAATATCCTCATTCGGGTTCAAAACCTTGCAAGATGGCTGCACAGGGCGAAATCCCAATTGGAATTTCCTTCGGTTATCCAGCCTTTAAATTAAAAGCAGAGGGTGCACCTTTAGAAGTGGTTTATCCAACTGAAGGTTTAGGTTGGGAAATGGAAGCCTCAGCAGTTGTGAAAGGAACCAAGAAATTAAGTAGCGCACAAAAATTTATAAATTGGTCGGTAAGCAAAGCGGCAAATGAAGCCTATGCCCATAACTTTTCAATGGTGGCCTACAAAGGCATTGAAAATACCACTATGGACTTCCCGAAAAACCTTCCCCAAATGCTCGTAAAAAATGATTTTTATTGGGCGGCCGAGCAGCGTGAACGTATTTTGGCTGAATGGTCAAAGCGTTTTGAAAAGTGATCTTTTGGATAAGGGCCTTATTATGCAAATACCTTCGTCATTGCAGTCATCGCTGCTAGGTCAAAACCAAAAGGGCGAGTTAGCAGGGCATTTATTGTCGACATTAACGACCTATAAATATCCTGAACATGGCCCTTCGGTTTTAGAAGTGGTGGATATTCAAAAAAAGTTCCAACACTTTCAGGCCCTAACGCATATTAATTTAGACCTGAAAGCTGGCGAGTTCGTGAGCTTTTTGGGACCTTCAGGGTGTGGTAAAACCACATTGCTACGCATAATTGCGGGTCTAGAAAAACCTGATTATGGAAAAGTCATAAAAAAAGGCACAGACATTACGTTGTTGAGTGCTGAAAAGCGTCACTGTGGCATTGTGTTTCAGAACTATGCGTTATTTCCAAACTTAAACGTTGAAGAAAATATTGCTTTCGGCTTAGATAAAAGAAAGTGGGATAAGGTACAGCGTAGCCAACGGGTTCAACAGTTATTGGAACTAATTGAACTACCCGATATTGCTAAAAAATATCCAAATCAATTATCAGGCGGTCAGCAGCAACGTGTTGCGCTTGCTCGTGCAATTGCACCGAATCCAGATATTTTACTGCTGGATGAACCCTTGTCTGCACTCGATGCTCAGGTACGTCTAAACCTAAGACAAAAGATCCGTTCGATTCAATCGCAGCTTAATTTGCCAACCATTATGGTCACACATGATCAAGAAGAAGCATTAAGCATTTCTGACCGTGTGGTAGTGATGAATCATGGCGTCATTGAGCAAATTGATACGCCGCACAATATTTACTACAAGCCACAAACTCAATTCGTTGCCAAGTTTATTGGCACCATGAATTTTTTAAAAGCCACTTGTGCTGTACCGAATCAGCTCGAGGTTCTAGGTTTTATTCCTCTAAATTTGGAGCAACAAAAACTTAAAGCAGGGGAAAATTACAGCATTGGTTTTAGACCCGAAGCTGTCGAGTTGGTTGATGATTTTGGCAGTGATAAAGAGTCTTTGTATTTGCCAGTTAAAGTATTAAGCACTGAATTTTTAGGCGCCAAACGCCGTTTGTTTTGCACTATTCATATCGATGGAATTGAGCAGGCAAAACACCTCTTGCAAATTGAAATTGAAAATACCAAGTTCAAGTCCTTGCAAGAACTCATGTTTATAAAAGTACCTAATCAGCTCATTCATGTCTTTGACGAACAAGGGTATGCACTATGTTAAATGAAGCTGCTTCAGCGGTTTTAAAAACACAGCCGCGTCGAAAAACTGAATATTCATTAAGATCAAATACTGCTTTAGCTATGGTCGCAATCGCTTTGACTTTAGCGATTATTGCTCCTTTAATGATGCTGTTTGAAACCGCATTTTTTGATGAAAATCAGAGTTTTGTTGGTCTTGAAAATTTTTATAATTATTTTGCAAGCCCAGCTTTACTCAGCTCTATATTTAACTCAGTGTGGGTTGCTTGTGCTGCTACTGTCATTACAGTATTTCTTGCCAGTATTTATGCTTTTGCACTCACCAATGTAAATATAAAAGGCAAAGGCTTCTTTAAAGTGGTCGCTTTTTTACCTATTTTAGCGCCGTCACTTTTGCCTTCTTTGGCATTGGTTTATTTATTTGGTAAGCAAGGTGTGTTTAAACCTTTGCTGGGCGATATACAAATTTATGGTCCAATCGGTATTTTAATCAGTTACTGCTTTTGGCTATTTCCAGCAATTTTGATGTTGATGATGGTGTCTTTTCGCAGTGTCGATCAGCGTTTAATTGAGGCATCTTTGTCACTGGGTAAAAATATCTGGAAGACGCATTACCATGTCACACTACCTGCAATTCGTTATGGACTCATCAGCGCAAGTCTAGTGGCTTTTATTTATGTGCTGACCGATTTTGGTATTCCGAAAGTTATTGGTGGTTCATTTAACATGATGGCGCTTGATGTCTATAAGCAGATTATTGGTCAGCAAAACATGAGTATGGGTGCGGTGATTTCCATCTTGTTATTGCTACCAGCAGTGTTTGTATTCTTTTTTGATCGAATACAAAGCAAACGCCATGCACGATTTCAAGCCTTTCAGGCTAAACCTTATGTTTCAGTATCGAATAAAAAACTTGAAGTTGTTCTAAGCATATTTTGTGGTTTGGTTTCAGCTGCGATTTTACTGATTATCTTTACGGCAGTGCTGGCTTCATTCATTCAATCTTGGCCTTATGATTTGTCTTTGACCCTAGCACATTATAGTTTTGAATATGTCGATGGTGGCGGTTGGGCAGCGTACTTTAACTCGGTTCGCATGGCACTCTTTAGTACGGTTTTGGGAACAGCACTGATTTTTATGGTGGCACTATTAACCGAACGTTTTAAGGCACACCCACTGATTAAAAATTATGTGCAAGCTTTGGTTTTATTACCTCTTGCTGTGCCGGGGCTGGTTCTAGGTATTGCCTACATTTTGTTTTTTAACCAGCAGAGTAATCCGTTAAATGTGCTGTATGGAACCATGACCATTTTGGTGATTTCAACCATTGTGCATTATTACACCGTGCCACATCTGACTTTAAGCAATGCCATTAAACAAATTCCTTTACAGCTCGATCAGGCGGCGGAAACTCTGGGAACATCGAAGTGGAAAACCTTTTGGAAAGTCTATTTGCCAATGTGTTTTCCTGCGCTATGCGATGTATCGGTCTATGTTTTTGTGAATGCCATGACCACTGTGTCGGCTGCGATTTTCCTCTATTCACCAGACACCAGTTTAGCTGCGGTAGCTGTTTTAAATATGGATGATGCAGGAGATACCGTTGCTGCTGTTGCTATGAGCATTTTGATTTTAACCACCTCATGTGTTGTAAAACTCATTCACTGGTTATTTACTCGAAAAATTATGGCAAGAAGTCAGCAATGGCGCGAAAGCTCTCATTAAGTTTTAGCTAAACACAATTTTTATTTAACCGACTGAAATGAAAATGCTTTGTTCAACAAGGCAAGGGTTTATTCATCCTAAATTTCGCAAATTGGAAGTCTTATGAATAACGCACAGTTTGATTTAATTGTTGTCGGAGCTGGTATTTTAGGTCTATCCGCTGCCATACAAGCGCAAGAAAAAGGCTTAAAAGTTTGTATCTTCGAGAAAAATGCCAAGCCTGTGGGGGCAACTCGTCGTAATTTTGGCATGGTCGGAACTTCGACATTAACCCATCCAGAGCAACAGTGGCGAAAGTACGCGCTTGAAACGCGTTCTTTTTATCAGCGTATTCAAGCTGAAACCGATATTTCCTTTGCTCAACGCCAAGGTGTCTATCTGGCAAACACTGCACTTGAATGGCAGGTTTTAAATGAGTTTGCCGAGCGTGCAAGTAACTATCAAATACCTGTGCATTTACAGAGTCATGATGAGCTGATCACCCAATTTTCTTATTTAAATCCTTCGCAGCAGTTTCAAGGCGGCTTGGTTTTTGAAGAAGATTATTCGGTCGAACCGCATGTGGTTGGGCAGCGACTATTGGCATATGCCGAAAGAAAAGGCGTAAAGATTTATACCAATGCTTGTGTCGTTCAAACCCAATATCAACATGAAATTTGTCAGGTTCGTTTGGCAAGTGGCGAGGCATATCGGGCAAATAAAGTTTTGATCTGCCACGGTGAAATCATCGATGTTTTATATCCAGATCTCTTACAAAGTTTAAATCTGAAACGTTGCGGCTTACAAATGGCCCTGACTCAACAGTTTCACCAAAAATTAAATGCTTCTCTTTATTCAGGCTTATCCATTTCACGTTATCCAGCTTTTGAAATTTGCCCAAGTCATGCAGAGCTAGTTAAAGCGTCACAACAAGGCTTCATTAAAGAATTCGGTATTCATATTCTGATTAAACAAAACGAATTTGGTGAACTGATCGTGGGCGATAGTCACGAATACCATCCGATTAATGAAGCGCCTCAGTTCGAGCAGCGTGAAGAGATTAATGAGTTTATTCAAACGTACTGCCGCCAAAAACTAGGGCTGACTTTACCTCCAATTCAAAAACGTTGGAATGGTTATTACCTGACTCATGAACATGAGTTGGCCTGTGTCACTGAAGCCGAAAAAAATATCTTTCTGGTGAGTGCGATTGCGGGTAAGGGCATGACTACAGGGGCTGGCTTTATGAAAGAAATATTAGAACAAAATATTTACTAGTTTGTAATCTGGTTTAAACCAGATTGGTGTATATTGAAATGAACGCGAAAGAAATGAGTAACATTATGAACATGCAACCCCAACTCGATATGGATTTAGAGAACAAGTATTTGCTTCTTACTCCAGGACCATTATCAACATCGGCAACAGTACGCCGTGCTATGCAAAAAGACTGGTGTACTTGGGACCAAGAATACAACTCGCTGGTACAAGATATTCGTAATCGACTGGTCAACTTGGCAACCAGCGAACCTGAAAAATATACGGCTGTGTTAATGCAAGGCAGTGGAAGTTTTGCTGTGGAGTCTGTGCTTGGTTCAGCTATTCCACGTGATGGCAAAATCTTGATCATTAATAATGGCGCATATGGTGGACGTATGGTGCAAATGGCACGTTGCCTAAATATTGAAGTTGTAGAACTGAACTATTTAGAAACCCAAACACCAGATTTACAAGAGATTGAGCGCGTTTTAGAAGATAAAACCATTAGCCATGTTGCTTGTGTGCATTGTGAAACCACCACAGGTATTTTAAATCCAATTCAAGAGATAGGCCGTTTAGTTAAAGCAGCAGGAAAAATCTGGATTGTGGATGCCATGAGTTCATTCGGTGGTGTGCCTATGGATATTGCTGAGCTTGAAATTGATTTTCTAATTTCAAGTGCAAATAAATGTATTCAAGGTGTTCCGGGCTTTGGTTTTATTTTGGCAAAGCGTGATTGCCTAGAAGCATGTAAAGGTTTAGCTCGTTCGGTAAGTCTCGATTTGTATGACCAGTGGAATACAATGGAGCAGTATAACGGTAAATGGCGTTTTACCTCGCCAACCCATGTGGTACGTGCTTTTTATCAAGCTTTACTTGAGCTTGAGGCAGAAGGCGGAGTTGCTGCACGTTATCAACGTTATTTACAAAACCAACAAACCTTATCGCAAGGTATGCGACAACTGGGCTTTGAATTGGTACTCGGTGAAGAGTGCCCACAATCACCCATCATTACCACTTTTCTTTACCCAACAGCCAAGTCTTTTAGCTTTCAGTCATTCTATGAAACGCTAAAAAAATCAGGCTATGTGATTTATCCGGGCAAAGTCACTGACCTTAACTGCTTCCGTATTGGCAATATTGGCGAAGTTTATATTCAAGACATTGAAGGGCTTCTTGCTGCGATTGCCAGCTACTGCGAAAGCCATCTAAATCAAGCTGTAACAGCATAACTTTTATTAAAACATTTGAATTAAAGGGAATACACCATGACGACCAACAATACACAAATTCAGGCTGTAGTTTTTGACTGGGCTGGCACAACTGTAGATTTTGGTTCACGCGCACCGATTTTGGCTTTTATGGCTTTATTTAAAGACAATAAAATTGAAATTACGGTTGAAGAAGCTCGAGCGCCAATGGGTTTAGAAAAACGTGACCATATTGCTGCCGTTTTAAAAATGCCGCGTGTGGCAGCTGTATGGCAGGAAGTCTATGGGAAGCCTGCAACAGAAGCAGATATTGATCGTTTATATAAAGACTTTATTCCTTATCAGTTAAACTCTATTCCGAAATGTTCTGCTTTAATTCCGGGTGCATTAGAAACGTTTGAGAATATTAAAAAGCGTGGTGCAAAAATCGGCAGTAACACGGGTTATGCATCCATGATGATTGGTCGTTTGGTCAAAGATGCTGCCGATCAGGGTTATCGACCGGACTGTATCGTTACGGCAAGTGACGTGAAATTTGGCCGACCATATCCTGAAATGCTATGGAAAAACTTAATTCAACTCGATGTATCTGATATCAAAACTGTTGTAAAAGTAGATGATACCGTGGTGGGTATTGATGAAGGTTTAAATGCCGGATGCTGGACAGTCGGGCTTGCGATTAGTGGTAACGAAGTCGGTTTAAGCTATGAAGAGTGGAGTGCATTATCGGCCGATGAACAGATTATTCTAAAAGATAAGGCATACCAAAAAATGAATGCGTCGGGTGCTCACTATGTGATTGATAGTGTGGCTGACTTACCAAATGTACTCGATGATATTGAACGCCGTTTGGGGCAGGGTGAACGACCTTAAACAAATGTTTAGGTCAATATATTTTTAAGCTTAGCTCCCTTGGGAGCTAAGCTTACCTAAAAAATTAAAATGAAGAGTAATAAACTCTACATATGTGGAAATAAGGAATAACTTTGAGGAGTCAATTCCTTATTTCCGGCTAACGATTTAAAACACATGTTTCGATCGTTAGCACCATCAATCAGATAGGCATATGACCTATGTGATTGATCTTTTTATGACTTTT
Organism: Acinetobacter sp. 809848; assembly: GCF_000581275.1. Lineage (NCBI taxonomy): Bacteria > Pseudomonadati > Pseudomonadota > Gammaproteobacteria > Moraxellales > Moraxellaceae > Acinetobacter > Acinetobacter sp. 809848. Next base: position 123,960 of record NZ_JEXG01000005.1, on the reverse strand, counting down.
GAGGGTCATATAATTTTTCTTTAATAAATAGGGCTGGTATCACGCCACAAATCAGGTAGGCAGCACCCATCACGACAAAACCTAACCCAATTGAGCCGCCAGAGGCTAAGAAACCAATCGTTGCAGGGGCTAATGCAGCACCTAAACGTCCGACGTTATAAGCACCACCAATGGCTGTACCGCGGATTGCTGTTGCAAAGCTTTCGGTCATATAGGTTGCATTTACGCCATATGGGATGCCGTAGAGGAAACCAAAGGTCACTAGTAAATATAGAATGTTGCTTGGTGAGTTATAGAAAACAATGAGAGGTAGGAAAATAGCAGTACCAATTGCACCGAATGCATAGGTGAAGCGACGTCCTAATTTATCAGCCATCATGCCCGCAAGAACTTTACCTAAAATCATGGCGGTATATGTACCTACCATATAGGCAGTCATTTCTTTAAACTTCATACCCAGTTCGCTTTCAAGGTATGAAGGCATCCAGTTATTTACGCCATAGTAACCAAACTGTAAAAAGCCAGCGGTTAACGCCCACAAGATAAACATATTGCGGTTTCGTTTATCTTGGAAAACAAGCTTAAATGCTGAAGTTTTCGATGAGTTTTGAGCCAAAACAGGTTGTTGAAGTCGTGACTGTTGCCATGCTTCTGGTTCTGGTACAAGAATATGCATGAGAACAGCAATAATGACTGGAATAATCGCAACATAAAACAGCATGCGCCAGCCATAATCAGGAATAATCCAACCTGCAAGCAAAGTCGCAACAATATAGCCAACCGTCCAGCCAGCTTGTAGGGTACCCAGTACTGTGGTGCGGTAACGGGTTGGGACATATTCGGCCATGAGGGTATTACAGGCAATATAAAGTGAACCCAAACCCAGTGATGCAAAAAATCTTAAAATACCAAACTGAAGAAAGCTTTGGGTGAAACCTAAGCCACAGGTGAGGAGCGAGAAAGTTAAAATAGAAATAACCACAATGCGCACACGACCAAATTTATCGCACGCCCATCCCCCAAAAATTCCACCAACAGCCATGCCTGCCAATGTGAAACTGCCAAGCATACCTGCTTGTACTGAACTTAATCCAAAATCTGCCTTAATACTATTTAAGCTATAAGACAGCATCATCAAATCTGCACCATCTACCAACAGTGCTAGAAAAGCAAAAATAAAAGCTATTTTCCACGTATGAGGCTGTATACGAGAAAGACCTTCTTTGTAATTTGTAGCCATAATCCATTACCTACATTTGATAAAAAGCACTTCAAGTCGTTTTAAAGTGCTTAAATTTGATTAAGACGCAGCGCGAATCATGTTTCGGGCAATAATCATTTGTTGAATTTGAGTGGTCCCTTCATAGAGACGGAACAAACGAACATCTCGATAAAAACGTTCAATGGCGTATTCACTGATGTAACCCGCACCGCCATGAATTTGTACGCAGCGATCAGCAACGCGGCCACACATTTCGGTTGCAAACATTTTTGCGCATGAGGCTTCGGTGCTAACGTTTTGACCTGCATCGCGTAGGCGTGCAGCGTCTAAGACCATACATTTAGCTGCATAAATTTCAGCTTTTGAGTCAGCAAGCATGACTTGAATGAGTTGGAATTCGGCAATCGGTTGTCCAAATTGCTTGCGTTCGATCGCGTAATTTAAAGAATCATCTAACATTCTTGTTGCTGCGCCGACACTCAAAGCCGCAATATGCAAACGGCCTTTATCGAGTACTTTCATAGCAGTTTTAAAACCAACACCTTCAACACCACCAATGAGTGCCGAAGCAGGAATACGACAATTTTCAAAAATCACATCACAGGTATGTGCGCCTTTTTGCCCCATTTTTTTATCGCGTTTGCCAAGAAAAATGCCCGGAGTTTGGCTATCGACAATAAAAGCAGAAATGCCACCAGCGCCTTTAATATCAGGGTTTGTACGTGCCATGACTGTAAATACACCAGCGTGCGGAGCATTGGTAATAAAGCGTTTAGTACCATTTAAAATGTAAAAGTCACCGTCTTTTACAGCGGTGGTTTTTAAAGAGGCAGCATCAGAACCTGCATCTGGTTCGGTTAAGCAAAAAGAACTGATCACTTCACCACGTGCTAAACGTGGCAAGAAAAATAATTTTTGTGCTTCGGTCCCATCAATAATCAGGCCACTTGAGCCAATGCCATTATTGGTTCCAATGAGAGAGCGAAAAGCAGGAGAGGTACGACCTAATTCAAAAGCGACATAGACCTCTTCTTCCATTGTTAGGCCAAGACCTTCGTATTCTTCTGGAATAGTTAAACCAAATAAACCGAGAGCTTTCATTTGCTCAACGATATCTTGAGGAATTTCATCCGTTTCAGCGACTTCATTCTCATGAGGAATTAATACACCTTCAACAAATTGTCGAATCATATCAATAAGTTGATTTAAGGTTTCCTGATCTCGAATCATAGTCTCATCCTTTTACTACATGCAGAAAACATCAATGTGATGTTCGTAAAATCACCAATATTTGAAGCGATAGTAATCAAAGGATGAACGCAAAACAATATATTTTGAAAATTAATTTCGCAATGCGATACTTTGTTATTGATTTATGTTTGGCTAATTTGTTGATTTATTTAAGCTATATTTTCTTATGAAAAATCATTATTTTTAGTAGAAAATTAAAGTTTGATTTTTAAAAAGAGCTGTGTATATTAAAAATATATATCGCTATGCGAAATTTTAAATAGATAAGTTTTCCTATAGGAAATGAGTCACAAAATATAGTGGGATGAAGATGGGTGCTTTAAATGGAATTCGGGTGCTTGACTTAAGTCGGGTGTTGGCTGGGCCTTGGTGTGGACAGATTCTTGCCGATTTAGGTGCAGAAGTCATCAAGATTGAACGACCAAAAGTCGGTGACGATACCCGTTCTTGGGGGCCGCCTTGGATGAAAGATGACTCAGGCCAAGACACTCAAGAAGCTGCATATTATCAGTCTACCAACCGCAATAAACTATCTGTTGCTATCGACATTGCTAGCTCTGATGGACAAGAATTGATTAAAGCTCTTATTCAAGACACCGATGTTGTGATTGAAAACTACAAAGCGGGTTCTTTGAAAAAATACGGTTTAGACTACGAGTCTTTATCTGCGATTAACCCTAAACTGGTGTATTGCTCGATTACAGGTTTTGGTCAAACTGGGCCAAGAGCAGAGGAACCCGGTTATGACTTTATTATTCAGGGCATGGGCGGGCTCATGTCGGTCACAGGTGAGCGTGATGATTTGCCTGGTGGTGGACCACAAAAAGTAGGCGTTGCATTTTCTGACTTAGCCACGGGACTTTATTCTACGATTGCCATACAGGCTGCTTTACTCAACCGCCATGTGACAGGTTTAGGCCAATACATTGATATGGCTTTGCTTGATGTTCAAATTGCCACAATGGCAAATCAGGGAATGAACTATCTTTCATCGGGTAATATCCCTAAGCGTTATGGCAACGCACACGCCAATATTGTGCCTTATCAAGTGTTCAAAGCTTCTGACCGTGATTTTATTATTGCATGTGGAAATGACACTCAGTTTATTCAACTCTGTCGTAGTATTGGTTTACCCGATTTACCAAATGATGCACGTTTTGCCCGAAATGCAGACCGAATCAAGCATCGTGATGAAATTATCGGAATTTTACAAACTCACTTTTTAACAAAAACAGCAGATGAATGGGTAGATGCAATTTATGCCGCTAAAGTTCCTGTCGGTGTGATTAATAACTTGGAACAAGCTTTTCAAGAGCCGCAAGTGATTGCCCGAGAAATGTTAGTCGAGATGAACCATCCTCAACGTGAAAAATTGAAGGTAATTGGGTCACCAATCAAACTTTCTAGAACACCCGTTGAATACAAAACAGCACCGCCACTGCTGGGAGAACATACGCAGGCTGTTTTGGGAAGAGTGGTTTCTTCAGAAAAACTCGCTGAGCTCAAAGAAAAAGGTGTAATTGGGTAGGTGGCTTAAAAGCGGAAGGTTAAAATTATATTTAAAATCAGAAAATAAAATATTTAATCTTTCGCTTTAATGAGTTAAATGAAGTTATCTTTTAGATGCAGACTCGAATGTTTGCTCTTTTGCTATTTATAGAAAAAATAGATTATAATTTTCGCAGTGCGAAACAAAATATGGATTGGTATGACAATGAATGATGCAGTTGATGCAGAGCAGACAGAAAAATTATTAGCGCCTTTAAGGCATGAATTATTACATCCGATTGAAGATATGCAGGATGAAAATGATCGCCAATTTATTACTGCATTAGCACGTGGTTTAGAGCTATTACGTTGTTTTACACCGAAGCATCAGCATTTGGGCAACCAAGAGCTTGCTCAGATGACAGGTTTGCCAAAACCAACCATTACTCGCCTCACACATACCTTGTCGCGTTTGGGTTATATCAAACAAGTACCTAACTCAAGTAAATTCCAGCTTTCAGTTGGTGTTCTTGCGTTTGGTTATTCCATGCTGTCTAACGTGTCGATTCGCTCTATTGCTCATCCATATATGAAAAATTTGGCAGACTATGCTGGCGCTGCTGTAGCTATGGCAACACGCGATCGACTGAACATGATTTATCTTGATGTGGTACAAGGCAAAGGCAATATGACCATGCGCCGTCAAGTCGGAACCTATTTACCGATTCATTTAAGTTCGATGGGGCGTGCATGTTTAGCTGCAATGCCTGAAGACGAAAGAGAATTTTTACTTGATGCCATCCGTAGCAAACATAAAGAAGATTGGATCAAAATTAACCGTGATTTAGACAAAGCTTTTAAAGACTACCAAGATTTTGGATATTGTTTCTCAATCGGGGAATGGCATAAAGATGTCAATTCGGTTGCTGTTCCACTGATTCATGAACAACATGGTTTGCTGGTGTTCAACTGTGGTGGTCCAAGCTTCATTATGAACCGTGAAAAACTTGAAGAAGATATTGCACCGCGTCTTTTACACATGGTGAATAATATTCGTACTGAGATTAGCTAAACGTATTTGATTCATTTATAAAAGCCAGCTTTGTTTTCAAGGCTGGCTTTTTAGTGGGTGAGTTTTAGGCTGTTTGGCTGTAAAAGTTCGGTTTTCTTTTTTCTTTGAAAGCATTTAATGCTTCTTTAAACTCGGAACCCTGTAAACAACGCGAGAAAATAGTCGACTCATGATCAATACGATTGAGTAGATCATCGATTGGCATATCTCTTAGTAACTTTTTACTCAGTTGTAAGGCTTGGCTTGGTTTGTGAGCAAGTTTAATTGCCACATCTTCAACTACCTGATCTAGCATAGTTGCCTCAAATATTTCATTTACCAGACCATAATTTTTTGCTTGGTTTGCCGAAAACTTTTCACCGAGTAAAATAATTTCCGAAGCTCGAGCAAAGCCTAATAGTCTTGGCAAGATGTAACTTGAACCCGCTTCAGGTACAAGCCCCAAATTCACAAAGGGAAACTGAAAAATAGAGTTTTGGCTTGCATACACAAGGTCGCAATGTAGAAGCATAGTGCTGCCAATGCCAATTGCCACACCATTTACTTTAGCAATAATCGGTTTTGGAAACGTTGCTAAGCTTTTTAAGAATACAATCGAAGCGGGTGGTTCTGAACTGGTGGTATCGCGTTTTTCAAATGCATTGACATCATTGCCGCTGGTAAATGCGGAGTCTTCACCAGTCAGTACAACCACATGAATGTCTTGATTGGTTGCAGCTTGATCTAATGCCTGACTTAGGGCCGCATACATTTCGTAATTAATTGCATTTTTTTTAGTGGGATTACTCATGGTGAGCGTTAGTATATTTCTATCAAAAGATTCATGAATTGTGCCTGTTTTAAGCTGGTTTTGGGTTTTGTTGTCCTGCTGCATCATTCATTCCTTTAACTAACTTGCTGTCTAAAATTTAAACTTATTAAAATAATGCTATCGAAAAATAATTCCGTTATCAATTATTTTGTTTTATATTGTGGTATAAAGTTTTGTATTATGAAATTTTCACCTTAAGTCACTTTGAATGATGACAGAATTTATGCGTAAATAAGTATCTGGCTCTGCTAAGGAAATAAGAAGCTAGCTATAGAACAGTGAGTGGAAATAATATGAAGACCAAAATTACAGAACTATTTGAAATTGAGCATCCAATTATTCAAGGCGGTATGCATTATGTTGGTTTTGCAGAGCTTGCCGCTGCGGTTTCTAACGCGGGTGGGTTAGGCATTATCACTGGCCTGACTCAGCGTACACCTGAAAATCTGGCAAAAGAAATTGCACGTTGCCGTGAAATGACTGATAAGCCTTTTGGGGTAAATTTAACCTTTTTGCCTACGGTGAATACCCCTGATTATCCGGGTTTTGTAGAGGCAATTATTAAAGGTGGAGTCAAGGTTGTAGAAACAGCAGGACGTAATCCTGAACAGGTGATGCCATATTTAAAGGCTGCTGGTATTAAAGTAATTCACAAATGTACTTCGGTTCGACATAGCTTAAAAGCTCAGCAAATTGGATGTGATGCGGTTTCTGTAGATGGTTTCGAGTGTGGTGGGCACCCTGGTGAAGATGACGTGCCAAATATGATTTTATTGCCTTTAGCAGCCGATGCATTAGAAATTCCGTTTGTTGCTTCAGGTGGAATGGCAGATGGACGCTCACTCGCTGCTGCTTTAGCAATGGGAGCAGATGGAATTAATATGGGAACGCGCTTTATTGCGACTCAGGAAGCTCCTGTACATGCAAATGTGAAGCAGGCGATTCTGAATGCAACCGAAAGAGATACGCGTTTAATTATGCGTGCTTTGCGAAATACAGAACGTGTCATGAATAATGCTGCTGTAGAAAAAATCGTGGCAAAAGAAAAAGCACTTGGCGATAACATTAAATTTGAAGATATTATTGAAGAAGTTGCTGGTGTTTATCCAAAAGTCATGATTGATGGCGATGTAAATGCAGGCGCATGGTCATGTGGGTTAGTGGCAAGCTTAATCCATGATATTCCGACATGCGATGAACTGGTTAGCCGGATTGTCAAAGAAGCAGAAGATATTATTCGTGGTCGGTTATTAGGGCTTTTATAACGAACCATTAGCCTACTTTATATAAGATCAGCACAAGTTTTAACTGTGCTGATTTTTTGCATCCCTCACACAATAATAAAGACATAAAACGGCAAAAATTAAGCCTAAAATGCAGACACCAAACCATCCGAAGTGTTTCCAAGCGTAGCTTCCCGCCGTTGTGCCTAAAGCGCCGCCAGCAAAGTAACCCGTCATATAAATGGCATTAAACCGCGAACGTAATTCTTGATTAAGTTTAAATACAATACTTTGATTGGTGACATGTACCGCAGAAAGTGAAGCGTAGAGAATAAGTAAGGCAATAATATAAAAGGCGAAATGGTAGGGTAAAAGTGAAAAAAGAATCCAACTTAAAATAAGGCCAATGCCGCAATAAATTGAAATTTTATGAATGTAGCCTTGATCAATAAATTTGCCTGAAAAATTGGCAACGAAAGTTCCTAACACACCAACAAAACCGAAAAGGCCAATGGTAAAGTCGCTAAAAAAATAGGGCGCTGGAGCCAGAAGCAACGACATGGTGGTAAAGGTTAAACTTACACAAGCAAATGTAAAACCACCAATATAAGTTCTGGTTCTTAACCGTCGGCTTTGAATAAAAATCTGTGGTAAAGAGCGAATAGTTTTTGCATAGTTTTCAGATTTGGTTGGTGGAAATAACCCGATATTACGATGCAAAATAATGGCAATGATAAGTAACAGAAAGCCACTGATCAGATAAATAATATTCCATGCAAAAAGCGTAGACATCAGCCCTGAAAGAGAGCGGGCGAGTAAAACCCCCATCATCAGTCCACTCAGTAGGAAGCCAACGACACGGCCGCTTTGTTGAATTGGAACCAGACTTGCAGCAAGTGGTAACAACAGTTGGGCTGCACTAGAAAATAGACCAGTAATGACAGTACCAAGCAATAAAAGATAGATATTGTGCGAAAAACCGCTAATAATTAATCCACTTGAAGCCAATAACATAAAGATAAATAGCAGCTTGCGCTTTTCTAATATGTCACCTAACGGCATTAAAAAGAGTAAGCCACATGCGTAGGTGATTTGGGCTAGAGTTGGCACCCACGCTGTAGTTGTTTCAGTTAAATCTAGGCTTACACTAATTGAATGAATAAGTGGCTGACTAAAATAATTTCCACCTGTACAAATGCCTGCGGCAATTGCCATTAAAATAATGGTTGGGGTATAGAGTGCGTTTTTCATCATGCCTATAGTCATAATGAAAGAGGAACTTTAATCAACACAACCATGACTGTTTTAAGTATGGTTATTAGTGCGTTTCATTCAAGGCATCTTGAATATTGTGCACCATGTGGATTAAACGTGGTCCAATTTCACCTTCAAGTTTTTCTGGATTTAAATGAAAACTTGGCGCACCACAGTTAAAAACATAAAGACCATGTTTGGAGCTGACCAAAGGCACAGCCACCGAGTTCACTTCTTTATGCCACTCGCCTAAAGACAAACAATATCCATAATCTTGATAATCACGGAAAGCTCGTTCTAAAGAGCGTTTTATGGCTGGCCAGTTTTCGGGGTTCTTTTGTTTCAACGCATCAAGTAGAAAGTTACGCTCACGTTCAGGAGTCGCAGCCAAGCATGCTCGTCCCATAGAACTGCTATGCAGTGGTAAAGTCGAACCAATTGGACGGCGCATATTTAAGGCTGTTTCAATTTGCACAACATCGATATACACCATATTTAAGCGGTCACGCGTTGCCATTGCCACAGGGGCCTGAACATACTGACTCAATTCTTCCATATATTGATGAGCAATATTACGAATTGAGATGTTAGATAATGCTGCATATCCTAAAGATAAAACACCAATGTCTAATGTGTATTTGGTTGAGTTAGGCAATTGTTTTAAATAGCCTAATGACACAAGGGTATTGGTAATACGTGCAATTGTCGGTTTAGGTAAACCTGTCATTTTTGCTAATTCTTGGTTGCCAAGCACCTGATTATTTGCGGAAAAGCATCTTAAAAGTTCTAAACCGCGTGCTAAAGAAGCAATAAATTGCGGGTTGTTTTCCCGATGTATATGCGAAATAGGATCTAAACGTATCTCATCAAAATTTATTGGTTTTTCAGTTTCCGTGTTTTGAGACATTCGATCCTCAAATATAATTAAAGCAATAGTTTTGCCATTATATTTCGCTCTGCAAAATAAATCCATTCATCACTGCGCTGTTGTGATGAATGGATATCTGGTTCATGGTTATGAAACGTTTTCAATCACCATTGCAAGACCTTGACCTACACCAATACATAGGCTCACCACGGCATATTTCTTTTTACGGCGGATTAACTCGCGAGCTACTGTTAAGCTAAGACGAGCGCCAGATGCACCAAGTGGATGACCAACCGCAATTGCACCACCATTTGGGTTCACACGCGGGTCATTAAAATCAACATTCAAGCCTTTTAAACAAGATAAAACCTGTGAAGCAAAGGCTTCATTAATTTCAATAATATCCATGTCATCTAAAGTAAGTCCCGCACGCGCAACAGCTTTTTTAATGGCTTCGATCGGACCTGCACCCATAATACGTGGTTCAATACCCGCTGCTGCTGCTGACAAAATTTTAGCCATTGGTTTTAAGCCATATTTTTGACCTGCCGCTTCTGAACCAATCAATAGTGCTGCTGCACCATCATTAATACCTGAGGCATTACCCGCAGTGACCACGCCACCTTCAAAGAGCGGTTTTAACTTTGTAAGTGCTTCAACAGTTGAACTTGGGCGAGGGTGTTCATCTTCTGAAACGAGTTTAGGTGGCAATTTTTTGCCTTGGAAAACCTCAATTGGCGTAATTTCATCGGTAAAGAAACCTTCTTCTTTGGCTTTTTGATATTTGGCTTGTGATTGAGCTGCAAAAAAATCAGCTTGTTCGCGGCTAATACCAAAGTCGGCTGCAACGTTATCACCCGTTTCAGGCATTGAATGACCGCCGTACTGAGCAATAATTTTTTTATTTGGAAAACGAGATCCAATGGTGGTGTCATAAATTTTTGCATCACGGCTATAAGCACTTTCGGCTTTACCCATCACAAAAGGTGCGCGAGACATACTTTCTACACCACCTGCGATATAGAGTTCGCCTTCACCACAAGTAATGGCACGTGCTGAGTCAATCACAGCACCTAAACCACTAGCACATAGGCGGTTTACCGTCTGGCCCGGTACAGTAACAGGTAAACCTGCAAGTAATAGCGCATTTCGTGCCACATTACGGCTATCTTCACCCGCTTGGTTGGTGTCGCCTAAAATCACATCTTCAATATCAGCACCCGGAACACCAGTTTTTTCTAGTAGTTTTTGAATGACAGTTGCGGCTAAATCATCAGGGCGAATTGAGGCAAGTTCACCTGCATGACGGCCAAATGGACTACGTAAACCATCATAGATATATGCATTTAACATTGAGAAATTCCTTTTCAAGACTCGTGAGTAAAAGTAAGAGGTAAACGAAGTGCGACACGACGCTGTAACCACGGGCTAGGGCGGTAACGCGGATCATGTGTAAGTGCGGTTATACGGTTTAGAATGAGTAAGATTTTTTCGCTACCGACTTGATCGCCCCATTCGATTGTGCCAAATGGATAGCCTAAGCCAAGACGTACCGCGGCATTAATGTCATCTACAGTGGCAACATTTTGCTGGGCAATATCACAGCCTAAATTAATGACCATGGCTAAAACGCGCTGTGCAACAAAGCCAATACTTTCAGCAATCATACTCACCAGGTTTCCATCTAGATTGAAAATAGAGTGAGCGGCTTGTCGGTATTCAGGTTTGGTAATAAGTGAAGGCATTAAGGTTCGATGCTTTGCAATGCCATAAAGCATGTCTATAGCAACAGCTTGTTCTGGATTAACCCCAAGGCGAGTAGCCGCTTGAGTTGTATCTTCACCATAACAAGCGAGTAAACATAAGCTATCTGTTTGTGGTTCCGGCTGAGTGTCTAAGGCAATATTTTGCTGAGTTAAATAATCTTCGAGCTGTTTTTTATCATCTAAGAAATCGGCCGCAATCCAAACTTTTGGATATTGCGCTAAACGCTCTACAAATTTGGCAGGTTGTTCACCTGTTTTTGAACCGGTTTCATAATTATAAAAACCTTGATTGACTTTACGTCCAAGTTGCTTGGCATCTAGCATTTGCTTAGTCAGTGGGTTTGGTTTATAGCGGGCTTCTTCATAGTACTGATGATAAATCGACTCCATAACTGGATGCGAGACATCAAGGCCAGTTAAATCGAGTAATTCAAAAGGACCCATTCTAAAACCAACGCCGTCACGTAAAATTCGGTCAATTTCACTAATATCACAGACATTTTCATTTAAAATTTTGAGCGCTTCGGTGCCATAAGCCCGGCCCGCGTGATTAATAATAAATCCAGGGGTGTCCTTCGCTACAACAGGGCGGTGACCAAATGCACGAGATAAATCGTTTAAAGCATCAATAATAAGTGGGTCTGTTTTTAAACCACGAATGACTTCGACCACTTTCATGAGTGGAACGGGATTAAAAAAGTGATAACCCACAACACGCTCAGGCTTCTTGCAATTTGCCGCAATCGCTGTAATAGAAAGAGAAGAGGTGTTTGAGGCTAAAATAGTATTATCCGAAACAATATTTTCAAGTTGCTGCATCAAGCTTTGTTTGATATCAAGACGTTCAACAATTGCTTCTACAATCAGGTCGCAATTTTTTAAATCTTCAATTTGATGAGCAACAATTAAATGGTTGTTTGCCACTACTGCTTGCTCAGATGTAATCTTATTTTTATCGACTAACTTTTGAAATGTAGCAGCCAGTTTTTCTTTAGCCTGTTCTGCGGCGCCTTCTTTGGCATCATATAAATAAGTGGTATGACCTGACTGTGCAGCAATTTGAGCAATACCACTGCCCATGACACCTACACCAATCACAGCCATGCTTTTAATATCATAAGTCATGTCGATCATCCTGATGATTAATCTATATTTGAAATTAAACGGAAAAATAGGGTTGGGTGATTTAGCTTAAGCATTGTTTATCACCATCAATGGGTAAGATTTGCCCTGAAATTGAGCGACCACTGTCTGACGCTAAAAATAGGCATAAATCTGCAATATGCTTTGGATTGACAAAATATTTGAGCGACTGATTTTTCAGTGCATTTTGAGTCACTTCTTCAAGTGAGGTATGCGCTACATCGGCACGGGCCTGTAATACGCGTTGAACCCGATCACCATCGACTGCACCCGGAAGAATAGCGTTAACTCGAATATTATCTGCACCGAGTTCCATAGAGAGCGTTTTGGTAAAACCGATCAGCCCCCATTTTGAAGTGGAATAGGCCAATCGATATGGATAGCCTAAGCGGCCGGCAATAGACGACATATTAATAATCACGCCTGCTTGTGCTTTCTTTAAATAGGGAATGGCTAACTGGGTAATTAAAAAAGTGCTATTCAGATTTAAATTAATGACCGTATTCCAATCTTCAAAACTTAGTTCATCTGCTGCAACGGTCGGACCTGAAATGCCTGTGTTATTGACTAAAATATCAATACTGCCAAGCTTCTGAATTGCTTGGCTAAACATCAGTTTAATTTGTTCATGATCAGCTAAATCACATGTGTAGATATGCAAATTTGGATAATCTTGTTGAAATTGTTCTAGGCTTTTAGCATTAATATCGCAAACAAAAACTTCATCCTGATTGTTTAAAAAGATTTCAGCAATGCATCGTCCAATCCCTGAACCACCTGCACTAATCAATACTTTTCTGGTCATTTTCATTCCTTTGTTATTATGGTTTTAAATTATTTACCTTGATAAGACGGCTTACGCTTTTCGATAAAAGCTTGAACGCCTTCATTTTTATCTTCGGTAGAAAACAGTAACTGGAATGCTTTTCGTTCTAGCGTTAAGCCTGCATTTAATGGAACGTCTTCGCTCATTAGTGCAACTTCTTTAATTTGTTGCAGGGCAATAGGAGGCATTTTTGCGAGGCTTTGTGCCATTTGAATCGCAGTTGGAATGGTTTGGTCATCTTCTGTGACTTGTGAAACAAGACCGATGATATAAGCTTCTTCGGCTTTTACCATGGCACCCGTCATAATCATGCGCATGGCATGGAATTTACCCACAGCACGAAATAAACGTTGTGTACCACCAGCACCCGGCATTAAACCGACTTTAATTTCTGGTTGGCCAAAGGTTGCGCCTTTACCTGCAATAATAATGTCAGCATGCATTGCAAGTTCACAGCCACCACCTAATGCATAGCCATTTACAGCAGCAATCACGGGTTTAGGACACTGAGCAATCGCATTCCAATAACGTTCGGTATGGCGCAATAACATTTCTGTTGAAGTTGCGGTTGCCATTTCTTTTAGATCTGCACCTGCGGCAAAGACCTCTTCACCACCTGTGAGCACAACCGCATTGATCTCATCGTTAAAACTTAATTCGGTAAAAGCTTGTGCTAGTTGTTTGCGAACCTCTGTATTCAATGCATTTTTTGCTTCAGGTCGGTTTATTTTTACAATCGCTATTTTTTGAATAGAAAAGTCGACTTCTACGAAATTATTCCCTATTGATACACTCATTTTTGAATTCCTTGTTTCGCACATCAAAACTATACTCCTTTTATGATGCTTATTTTGGAATTTATTTCAAGTCTTATTTAGTCCATTAGAGCAATTATGATTTATTAAATAAGCTAAGTGTTTGATATTTCGTAATGGTGTATTTTTAAATTTCGTTTAACGAAATTAATTTTCAAAAAAGCTTGAAATTTGTATTTTCGTTCTCGTACTATGAAACACATCCGCAGTAAACAAGATTTAAAACATGGTATCCAGACAAGCTGGAGATGGCTGATGGGTGCGATGGAAATACATAAAAAGGGAGATCACAGATGATCCGTGATGAAGGGATGTTGGAGCAGTTACTTTCAACAATTCGAGATTTTGTAAAAAATGAATTGATCCCTCGTGAAAACGAAGTGGTAGAGAAAGACAAAATTCCAGATGACATTGTGCAGCAAATGCGTGAGCTAGGCTTGTTCGGGCTCACAATTCCCGAAGAATATGGTGGCTTAGGCATCACCATGGAAGAAGAAGTCAGAGTTGCATTTGAACTTGGACAAACTTCACCAGCTTTTCGCTCTTTAATTGGTACTAATAACGGTATTGGCTCAAGTGCAATTTTGATTGATGGCACAGAAGAGCAAAAGCAAAAATATTTACCACGTTACGCAAGTGGCGAAATTATTGGTTCATTCTGTTTAACCGAACCTGAATCTGGCTCTGACGCTGCCTCTTTAAAAACCAGTGCAGTAAAAGATGGCGACTTTTATGTGTTAAACGGCACCAAACGTTTTATTACCAATGCACCCCATGCTGCAACTTTTACCGTAATGGCGCGAACCAATCCTGAAATTAAAGGGTCGGGTGGCATTTCAGCTTTTTTAGTCGAGGCCAATACACCGGGCATTACGTTGGGCAAAATTGACCAAAAAATGGGGCAAAAGGGTTCACACACTTGTGATGTGATTTTTGAAAATTGCCGTGTGCCTGCTTCTGCATTGATTGGTGGCGTAGAAGGTGTTGGTTTTAAAACGGCCATGAAAGTGCTGGATAAAGGGCGTTTGCACATTGGTGCCTATAGCGTGGGTGTTGCCGAACGCATGTTAAACGACGCACTGCACTATGCGATTGAGCGTAAGCAGTTTGGTCAACCTATTGCAAATTTTCAGCTGATTCAAGCCATGCTTGCCGACTCTAAAGCCGAGATTTATGCAGCTAAATGTATGGTCCTAGATGCGGCTCGCCGCCGTGATAATGGCGAAAACATTAGCACGGAAGCTTCTTGCGCAAAAATGTTTGCAACCGAAATGTGCGGACGTGTTGCTGACCGCTGTGTACAGATTCACGGTGGTGCGGGCTATATCAGTGAATATGCCATTGAGCGTTTTTATCGTGATGTGCGTTTGTTCCGCTTATATGAAGGAACCACGCAAGTTCAACAAATTATTATTGCTAAAAACATGATTAGGGAAGCTACAGCCTAATAAAAAACAAATGCCATGAGGCATTGGATGCCTCATGTTCCTTCTGAGGATATGGACATGACAACAGAAACAGTTACCCAAAATACGGCTAGCAGTGAAGCTATCCAAACACCAAAAAAGATTTGGATTACCGCATTTATATTCGCTTTTTTAACATTGTTGTGTGATGGGGCAGACTTAGGTTTTTTGGCATTGAGCCTGACCAGTCTTAAAACAGAATTTCATTTGACGGGTGTACAAGCTGGAACGCTAGGCAGCTTAACGCTTTTCGGTTCCGCTGTGGGTGGTCTGATTGGCGGCTGGGCGTGTGACCGTTTTGGGCGAGTTCGCATTATTGTGTTCTTTATTGCTTATTCTTCAGTTTTAACCAGTGCGCTGGGTTTTACTGATTCTTATATGCAATTTGCAGTTTTAAGAACATTTGGAGCGATGGGTTTAGGCGCACTTTATATTGCCTGTAATATTTTAATGTCTGAAATGGTGCCAACCAAACATCGCTCGACCGTTTTGGCTACTCTCATGACGGGGTACACCTTAGGTTCTTTACTCGCGACCTTACTAGCTGGACATATTATTCCTGAACATGGTTGGCGTTTCCTTTACTGGATTGCAATTGCGCCTGTGGTGTTGTCAGTTTTAATGCAATTTTGTGTACCTGAACCTGAGTCATGGAAAAAAGCCCGTCAACTAAAAGCGCTAGAAGTCGCTCAAAGTAACCAACCTAAAAAACGCCAAAATCCATATCTTGAGATTTTAAGAGATAAGAAACATGGCACCATGTTTGTGCTTTGGATTATTAGTACTGGTGCATTGCAGTTTGGTTATTACGGCGTAAGTAACTGGTTACCGGCTTATTTAGAGTCTGATCTAGGCATCAAGTTTAAAGAAATGGCCATGTATATGGTCGGTACCTTCCTGATTATGATGTTTGCCAAAGTGATCGCAGGGATCGTTGCCGACAAATTAGGGCGCCGCGCTGTATTCGCTTTCGGAACCATTGGTACAGCTTTATTTATTCCGGTCATTGTCTATTTAAATACACCAACCAATATTTTATGGATGATGCTGTTCTTCGGTTTCCTTTACGGTATTCCGTACGCCATTAATGCCACATATATGACAGAAAGCTTCCCGACTTCTATTCGAGGCTCGGCAGTGGGTGGTGCTTATAACATTGGCAAAGTACTTTCTATTTTCTCTCCATTAACAATTGGTTTTCTATCGCAAAACGGTTCTATTGGCTTAGGGCTTTTGGTGATGGCTGCAGCTTATTTTATCTGCGGTGTAATCCCATTGTTATTTATTAAAGACCGACTATTTAACCCGCAAAAGGCAGAGTGACAGATCAATCTGTCACCTTAAATTAAGGATGAAAAGGGACAAGTGAGATGATAAATAAAATCACCAGTGACATTGAACCGATTTTAAAAGCTATTCCTGATGGTGCAACCATCATGACAGGTGGGTTTGGTGTGACTGGGCAACCTGCTGAATTAATTGAAGCCTTAATCGATTTAGGAAAAAAAGAACTCACCGTTGTAAATAATAATGCGGCTTCTGGTGACCGTGGTCTAACCAAGCTCATTATTGCTGGCTGTGTAAAAAAAATGATTTGTTCATTTCCGAAATCTGCTGGGTCAACCGTTTTTCAAGACTTATATAGAGCGGGAAAAATTGAGTTAGAACTAGTTCCACAAGGTAATTTGGCTTGTCGGATTCAGGCCGCAGGGGCTGGTTTAGGGGCTATTTTTACGCCGACTGGTTATGGTACCAAAGTTGCCGAGGGTAAAGAGACCCGAACCATTAACGGTAAAAATTATGTGCTTGAATATCCACTTGAAGCTGATTTTGCACTGATTTATGCCGATAAAGCCGACCGCTGGGGCAATTTAACTTACCGCAAAGCAGCCCGCAATTTTGGGCCGATCATGGCAAAAGCCGCCAAGACCACGATTGTTCAAGTGAATGACACCGTAGAGCTAGGAACGCTTGACCCAGAGTGCATTATTACACCGGGAATTTTTGTTCAGCACGTTGTAAAAGTAGGAGATATCTAATGTCAGTTCAAAAACGTTCTCGTGAAGATATTGCCAAGCTCATTGCTAATGACATTCCGGAAGGTTCATATGTCAATTTAGGAATTGGCTTGCCGACCAACGTTGCTAAATTTTTGCCTAAAGACAAAGAAATCTTTTTACATTCGGAAAATGGTGTTTTAGCTTTTGGCCCACCGCCACAACTGGGTGAGGAAGATGAAGACTTGGTAAATGCCGGAAAGGAACTTGTCACTTTATTAGATGGTGGATGTTTTATGCATCATGGCGACTCGTTTGACATTATGCGTGGTGGCCATCTGGACATTTGTGTGATTGGTGCATTCCAAGTTGCGGTAAATGGAGACTTAGCAAACTGGCATACCGGTAAAGCGGATGATGTACCAGCAGTCGGCGGTGCTATGGACTTGGCGGTCGGCGCAAAAACGATTTATGTCTATATGGAACATGTCACTAAAAAAGGTGAGTCCAAAATTGTAAAAGAACTGAGCTATCCAATGACGGGTGAGCAGTGTGTAGATCGTATTTATACCGATTTATGCATTATTGAACTCAAAGACCAAAAAGCTTATGTCACAGAAATGGTGGAAGGCTTAACTTTTGATGAGCTACAGGCAGTCACAGACTGTGAACTAATCGATGCACGTGTAGCCTAAATACACACGGAAAAACGCTTCTTTAAGGATTAAAAGATGAAAAAATTAATATTAGCTGCAGCTTGCGCTGCGGCTTCAGGGACTATTTTTGCAAATTCTTCAGATACGACAGAACAAAGAATTAATTTGCTAGAAACTGAGCTGCAAAAATTAAAAGCAGAACTTGCTGCTCAGAAACAAACTCAAAATAATTTACAGGTCAAACAGGTAAAAATTGAAGAAAATATTGAAAGAACTAAAGCCACTGTAACAGAGAAGCCTGTTGCTCCTTCGTGGGTCACTTGGACAGATAATGTGAAGGTTTACGGTATTGCCCGTATTGATGCAGCGGTTGATTTTAAATCATCACCTGACTCAGGGGGTAGAACGACCAGCAGTTTGTACCGAACACCTTTTGAAAGTGAAAAGCGTTCAAATCATGCGCGCTCTGATGCCATGATTAATGCTAGTCGACTCGGTGTTTATTTTAATAGCCCAAATAAAACAGTTACAGGAAATATTGAAGCCGATTTCTTTGATAGCTCTAACATGGGAACGGGAGATGGTAAATTCCGTATCCGTCATGCATTTTTTACCTATAAAGACTGGACCTTTGGTCAAACATGGTCACTCATGTCTAACATGGAAACTCGTACCGAAGCTGTTGATTACACGCAATTTGTAGGAACTTCCTATACGCGGACTCCTCAAATTCGCTATGACTGGAAAATTGATGCCAATAATGATTTAAAAGTAGCTTTGGAATATACAGGTTCGAGAGTCTCGGCATTTCCAACTTTAACGGGTCGCTATACCTTTAAACAAGGTCCTTTAACAGCACTTGCGCAAGGCTTTATTAATGAAAAGTCTACAGATGTCGCAACCGCCACAGTTAAGAAAGTAAGCTGGGGCGCTGGAGGCGGCTTAAAATATCAATTAACGCCTCAGCAATCGGTACAAGCAAATTATCAATATATTGTCGGTGATCAAAAATTTATGCCGTACACCACTCAAAGTGGATTGGCAAATTCAGCAAGTTTAAATGCCGCGGGTGATTTTTCTTTAAGCGAAGACAAAACAGATTTGGTTATGAATAAGTTGAATAGCATCAATATTGGTTATTCATATAAATTTAATGAGCAATGGCGTGCAAACTTATCGGCTTCAATGTTTGATTATGATGACGACACGGCTTATGCCAAACTCAACCCAGACGCCAACAAGCGTTTAACGGATTACGCAGCTAACGTTTTCTATTCACCAATTGAGCAAATGGATATTGGGATCGAATATCATCAAGGCAAACGAGAAGTGTTTGATGGCAGAACCGCTGATGTATCACGTGTAAACTTTGTATCGATGTATAAATTCTAAAATGGGACGTAGTTAAAGATGAAAACAATAGTTGAGCCCAATGCAGAAAATATACTGTCAAAAAGCTTTATTTTTATCATGGCAATGACATGTGGAATTTGTGCGGGTTCAAACTATTATAACCAGCCCTTAATCTATTCGATTGCTGAAGCATTAAAAGTTAATGCCGATCAAGTCGCCTTAACTATTGTGATTAGCCAACTGTCATATGCAGTTGGCCTTTTTATATTGGTTCCCTTAGGCGACTTTTTTGAAAAGCGCAGTTATATTTGCTTGCTCATGTGTTGTACGGGGCTTGCACAAGTAGGGTTATCCTTAAGTCAAACCTTGCCAGTTTTATATGGCTTTACCTTTTTAGCGACATTCTTTTCGATTGCGACTCAAGTGTTGGTTCCTTTCGCCGCAGGTTTAGCCAGCCCGAAAAAAAGCCCTCAAGTTGTAGGCACTCTCATGAGTGGTTTGTTCTTGGGAATATTATTGGCGCGCTCTATTGCAGGCTTACTTTCTACAGTCTGGTCTTGGCATGCGGTTTATTTAATTAGCGGAATTGTCATTTTGGTGTTTGCTTGGGTAATGTGGGTAAAGTTACCAGTTGCGCGAAAATCCCATCAACTTAATATTCTACAGATCTATGGTTCACTATTTTCATTAGCTGTTCATCAGCCTCATTTACTACGCCGTGGTTTGGCAGGGGGAATTGGCTTTGGTATTTTGGCCCTCATTTTTACTACCATGACTTTTATTTTGGCGAATGAGCCTTATCACTTTAACGATTTCCAGATTGGTTTATTTGGAATTGTGGGCTTGGCTGGCGTATTTGCGACTCCTTGGGCAGGTAAGAAAATTGCAGCAGGTCTTGAAAATAAAATTGCAGTGATTTGCATGGGGTTATTAATGAGTGCATGGATACCACTATTTTTTGCTCAGCAGTCTCTGGTGGCCTACGCTGTTGGTGTGATCATGGCGTACTTCGGTTTGTCAGCATTTCATGTACTCAACCAAAATCTGGTCTACCGAATCTCGGCCGAGGCCCGTTCTCGTATTAATTCAATTTATATGACCTTATATTTTGGTGGGGCTGCTTTAGGTTCTTTTATTGCGGTATATGCATGGAAACACTGGGGATGGGAAGCGTGTGCAGCCTTAGGTTTAGCGATGGCAATATTAAGTTTTATAATTGATCGCTTAGATTTTTATGAAATGAATAAGATTGCAAACCAAGAAAAAGCTCCATAAACAGGAGCTTAGATATTTTATTATTTGCGAATAATCATTAAGGTTGCCGAAGCAAAAGCATACACTTTGCCGTCCTCATCTACGATTTTTCCTTGGGTACTAATAATGTTACGGCCTGCGTTAATCAACTCGGCTGTCGCATAGTACGAAGTATCAACCTGCATGGGGCGGATCATTTTTACATTTAAATCAATGGTTCCATAACCAACGCCATGTTCAAGTAATGTATGAGCTGCGCTGCCTGTTGCTGTATCTAAAGCTGTGGCGCAAAAGCCGCCGTGTACACCGCCTTGAATATTTTTATGTTCTTTGCGAGGAGTAACTTTATAAGTTGCTTTACCTTCGGAAACTTCAACGAGTTCCATTGGTATGGTGTGAGCCATAGGTGATGGAGAAACTTCACCATTTTTTAAAGCGGTTAAAAATTCAAGACCTGTGTATTTCGGGCTTTCCATAAATCGTCCTTGCATGATTAAGCAATCTAATCACCATACTATAAATTGATTTTTTACGGAATAAAATTTTGCAATACAAAATATAAATTTATTCTAATTAAAACGAGACTAATAACTTTTTATCTTATATTTGTATTTAAAACATATATTTATATTTTATTCCTATGGCTAAGTTACGATAATTTTATTAAATTAGTGAAAATATATTTTGCTATAAGAAATTTTTTGATATTTTGGTGAGATTGAAACAATAAAAGTCTATCAAGGAAAAAACGATATCTGCCCCATGACACAGGCAGTGAAGTGAAAGGAAAAAAACGATGCCTTTATACAAAGCTCCATTGCGTGATATGCAATTTGTACTGCATGAAATGCTTCAAACAGAACAGAACTATCAAGGT
This sequence comes from Acinetobacter sp. 809848, assembly GCF_000581275.1. Taxonomy (NCBI): domain Bacteria; kingdom Pseudomonadati; phylum Pseudomonadota; class Gammaproteobacteria; order Moraxellales; family Moraxellaceae; genus Acinetobacter; species Acinetobacter sp. 809848. Next base: position 102,618 of record NZ_JEXG01000005.1, on the reverse strand, counting down.
TTAAGCAACTATCAGGAAAGCGTAAATCGAGAATTAATTGATCAATATTTAGAAGCAGCAGCAGATTTTTGTGAAAATGAGTTGGCGCCGATTAACCAAAATGGTGATCAGGAAGGCTGTCATTTAAATCAAGGCGTAGTCACAACCCCGAAAGGTTTTAAAGAAGCCTACCAAAAATATGCTGAGCTAGGTTTTACCTCGTTAACGGCCGATCCGGAATATGGTGGGCAGGGCTTGCCGACATTGCTGCGGATTGCGATTTCTGAAATGTTATGTGGTTCTAATTGGGCTTGGGCGATGTATCCGGGCTTGTCTCATGGGGCAATGAGAACGATTGAGCACCATGGCACCGAGCAACAAAAACAGAAGTTTTTGGCTAAGCTCATTAGTGGTGTCTGGACGGGAACCATGTGTTTAACCGAATCACATGCGGGTTCGGACCTTGGGTTAATTAGAACTAAAGCAGAACCAAATCCGGACGGTAGTTACTCCATTACGGGTGAAAAGATTTTTATCTCGGCGGGTGAGCATGACCTTTCAGAAAATATTATTCATATTGTTTTAGCCCGTTTGCCTCAGGCACCTGCAGGGACCAAAGGTATTTCTTTATTTATTGTGCCTAAATTTAATGTAGACGATGAAGGTAATCTAGAAGACCGTAATAAAGTTGTTTGTAGTGCGATTGAACATAAAATGGGGATTCATGGAAATGCCACCTGTGTACTGAATTTTGATGGTGCCAAAGGCTATTTGATTGGTCCTGAAAATCGCGGGCTCAATTGTATGTTTACCTTTATGAATACCGCACGAATTGGAACTGCAGTACAAGGGCTTGCTGCTTCTGAAATTTCATTTCAGGGCGCATTAAGTTATGCCAAAGAGCGACTCGCTATGCGTTCGTTATCTGGTCCTAAATATCCTGAGAAAAATGCCGACCCAATTATTGTGCATCCTGCTGTACGTTCGATGTTAATGACACAAAAAGCTTTGTCTGAAGGTGGACGTGCGCTGGCTTATTTTCTGGCTCAACATGTCGATATTGTCGAAAGCTCAAATGATCAGGAGCAGCAAAAACACTCCGATGAATTACTGGCTTTTTTAACGCCAATTGCTAAAGCTTTTTTAACCGAGTCAGGTAATGAGTCTGCCAAGCATGGCGTTCAAGTATTTGGCGGTCATGGCTTTATTGTTGAGCATGGAATGGAGCAAATTGTACGTGATGCGCGTATCTCAACATTGTATGAAGGAACGACCGAAATTCAGTCTTTAGATCTGCTTGCACGTAAAGTTCTAAAGTCGGAAGGCAAACTTTTAAAGAACATGACTGATTTAATTGATCAGTTTATTAGCCAGCACCAATCCAATGAAGTGCTGAAACCTTATCTAGAAAAATTAGCTGAGCTTAAGCAGCAATGGCTGTCACTGACCAAATCGATTGCAGAGAAAGCCAAGCACAACCCTGAAGAAATAGGGGCCGCTTCAGTAGATTATCTTTATTTTTCTAGTTACATCGTGTTCGCGTATTTGTGGGCTCGAATGGCACAAGTTGCCCATGAAAAATTAGAATCGGGTACACAAGAGGAAGCTTTTTATAAAGCAAAATTAACTACTGCTAAGTTTTTCTATCAAAAGCTTTTGCATCGTACACAGAGTCATGCTGCTTCTATTGAGTCTGGAGCTGAATCTGTGATGGAGCTTGATCAAGATGCTTTTGCTTTTTAGTGAATGGTAAGTTCTAGAATCGCTGGGTGAAATTGACATGCGAAATTTTACCTAGTGATTAAATTTGTAATTTTAGACTCATCAGTTTTTGGTAGGAAAAACCAGTTGAGCCAATGAAATAGAGGGTTAACATAAGCATTAAAACGTGAATTTTCATCAAATATTGATGTTGGATAAGGACTACGGAAAGAAAATCATGAATGCTTATTATCAATTACTGAATAGAACAATTGGTCCTCAAGGTGAAGTCATTGCTCATTATTGCTCAACTGTCCATGCACAAGGGGCTTGGAACCCTCATGAACAGCACATGGCGCCCGCAAGTGGTGTAATCGCAGCAGAGTTAGAGCAATTTTCACCACGACAAGATATGCGAATTGGTCGAATTAGTTTTGATATTTTTGGATTGATTGCTTTTGGTGAGTTTACGATTAAGACACATGTCATTCGTGCTGGTAAAACCATTGAACTGATTGAAGCTGAAATGCAAGCACAAGGTAAAACCTGCATTGTGGCTAGGGCATGGCGCATGTGTACTCAAGACAGTTCCGATATTGCTGGGCTTGAAGATCAGCCAGTTCATCATCCAGATACCTTTACAGAATGGACAGGTATGAAAAGATGGCCGGGTGGTTTTATTCAAACGCTAGTCACTAAAACTGATGATCAGCATCGTGCGGGTAAAGGCATTGTTTGGCTCAATAATGATAAAGAAATGGTTGAAGGGCAGCCGACCACAGATTTTGCCCATTTGATTGGCATGATAGATACAGCAAACGGCATTGTCCCAAGACAAGAAGGCGAATTTACTTGGGGTTTTCCAAATCTTGATTTGCAAGTTCACATGCACCGTTATCCGCAAGGTAAATGGCTAGGTTTGGAAACCGTTCAGCAATATGGCTCAGATGGTATTGGTTTAACCAGTGCAGTTTTACATGATGTGTATGGTCCATTTGGGCGAAGCGAGCAAATTTTGACTTTACGTAAAATGACTAAATAAATTTTTGAGCCAATAAAAAAGTCATCCCTATGGATGACTTTTTTATTTTGAGATTTAATTTTAGTTACGGACTTTTAGAAGTGTTGGTGTAAGTTCATCCCAACGTTGTTTTGCTGCGTCCATTGCTTTCATTTTGATATGACCATAACCACGAACTTCTGCTGGTAATTTTGCAATTTGCTCAGCCACTGCCAAGTTATGATTGTCTGGTGCTTCAACAAGTGCTTCAACAAATGCGATGTAGCGGTCACGCCATGCTTGTTCGTGTTGACGTTCTTCTTGACGTGCAAATGGGTCAAGGAAAGTTTCACGAAGCCATTGTAAGCGAGCAAGCATCATCATTGGGAAGCGCATCCAGTAACCAAACGCACGTTTACGAACATTTTTCAGACCACCGAGTAACGCTGGTGGAGCAAGATGATACGTTAAACGTAAGCCTTTACCGAACTGGGTTTCAATCGATTCTTTGAAGCTTTTACCTGTTAATAGACGTGCAACTTCATATTCATCTTTATACGCCATGACTCTATAAAGCTGAGTTGCAATTGTACCTGTTAACTCTTCTGGTAATTTTTTAGCTGCTAGCTCTACAAGTGTACGGTATTTAGCTGCATAAGCTTCATTCCAGTAGTCTGTTAAACGAGCAGAACGGTCTTCAACAAGTTCAGCTAAAGTTTGCGGAGTTTTGGTTTTTGGCATTGCTGCAAGTAAACGAGCAGCTAAAGTTGGGTCACTTGCAAGATGACAACCCACGCGGAAAGCTTCGATATTCTTTTCAACAGCCGTACCATTTAGGCGAATTGCTTTTTCAATACTTTCACGTAATAGCGGAATGCGACCAGATTGCCATGCCATACCGAGTAATAACTGATTGGTATAAATTGAATCACCTAAGAGTTGTGTTGCAATACGAGCCGCTGGCAGAGAAACCAGTTGACCTTGACGAACACGACCACGAAGACGATCAATTAAATCAGTAATAGGTGCATACCAGTCACGAGATTTGATAAATTCAGACGTAGGGGTGCTGTCTTCATTCACAATAACCAAAGCATCATCTTTTAAGCGAGATAGAGCAGCACTACCACCAGCGACTACCGCATCTGCACCAATCAATAATTCACATTGGCCCGCTGGAATTTTCGTAGAAGAAATTTGTTCATCACTTGCTGCAAGTTGTACGTATGAATAAACCGTACCACCTTTTTGGGCAAGTCCAGCCATGTCCATAACACGTGTGGCTTTACCTTCTAGATGAGCTGCCATACCAAGAAGTGCGCCAATAGTCACAACACCTGTACCACCGATACCGCCAACCATAATACGACTTGGAACATCATATAACTGAGGAATAACTGGTGATGTTGGCCAGCCTGCACCAATACCTTCAAATTTAGCCGGACGTTTCATATCACGTGTATGAACAGTCACAAAGCTTGGGCAGAACCCTTCGGCACAAGTGAAGTCTTTATTACAGCTACTTTGGTTAATTTGACGCTTAGTGCCTAAAGCAGTCTCTACTGGCTCAATAGATAAGCAGTTTGATTTTTTCGAACAGTCGCCACAACCTTCGCAAATGTCACTATTAATGTATAAACGCTCAGCCGGATCAGGGTAGGCATCACGTTTACGACGACGGCGTTTTTCGCTGGCACATGTTTGTACATAAATTAAAGCGGTGACACCTGTAACTTCACGAAGCTCACGTTGAACTGTATCGAGTTCATTACGGTGGCGAATTTCGACACCCGGTGCAATGCCGTCTTCTTCGTTTAATAGTTTAACTTCATCAGTTACGATGACTTGTTTTTTTATACCTTCAGCAGCAAGCTGACGAGTTAACTGCGCAACGCTCAAATGACCATCTACATGCTGACCACCTGTCATAGCGACTGCATCGTTATAGAGGATTTTGTAGGTAATATTGGTTTTTGCAGCGATAGACTGACGAATTGCTAAGTAACCTGAGTGGAAGTAAGTTCCATCACCAAGGTTAGCAAAAATGTGTTTTTCGTTGGTAAATGGTGATGCACCCACCCAACTTACACCTTCACCGCCCATTTGAGAGAATGTTTCGGTACCGCGGTCAAGTGAAACTGCAATATAGTGACAACCAATACCACCTAGTGCACGGCTACCTTCAGGGACGACTGTTGAAGAGTTATGTGGGCAACCACTACAGAAATATGGTTTACGTTCTGCAAGATCAATTACACGTTTTGATTCTTGCTCTGCTTTTAGCAGTAAGTCGATTCTGCTTTGGATTTGTGCTTTTAAGTTTTCTGGAATATCAAGTTTTAAGAAGCGAGCAGCCAACATTTTTGCAATCGGTTCAGGCTGATACTCATAGTGACCAATGAGCGGAGCTTCTTCAATAGAAGTACTCCATTCACCTTTGCCATCAGTTGCTTTACCAATCACATGTGGACGTTTGCCATCAGGCAGTGAGTACAGCTCATCTTTAATTTGTGTTTCAATAATTGGACGTTTTTCTTCAATAACGATCAGTTCTTGCAAGCCTTCGGCAAACTCACGAACACCTTGAGGTTCTAAAGGCCAAATCAGACCAACTTGATAAACACGTAACCCAAGCTGTTGGGCAGTTTCATCTTCAATACCTAAAATGCGTAAGGCTTCAATGGTATCTAAATAACCTTTACCACTTGCAGCAATACCGATACGGGCATTTTCACAAGGCCATGTAACTGTGTTGATTTTGTTGGCGCGGGCATAGGCCAAAACAGCAGGTAAGCGATATTTATAAAGACGTTCTTCTTGCTGAATGCCGTGGTCTGGCCAACGAATATTGACACCACCCTCTGGGAAATTGACATCTTCTGGTATAACCGGAGTAACACGGTCTAGGTCGACATGAACAGAAGCAGAAGTCTCTACAATTTCACTCACCAGCTTCATTGAAGACCAAAGGCCAGAAAAACGTGAAACTGCAATAGCGTGAACACCAAAGTCTAAAATTTGTTGAACGGATGTTGGGTAGAAAATTGGAATGCCACAACCAATCATGACATGTTCGGACTGGTGAGGAATTGTAGAAGATTTACATGAGTGGTCATCACCAAATAAAGCAACCACACCACCACGTTCAGAGGTACCAGCTAAGTTAGCATGGCGGAGTACGTCGCCTGAACGGTCAACACCCGGGCCTTTACCATACCACCAAGAAGACACTCCATCATATTTGCCTTGGCCTGAAAGGTTAACTTGTTGGGTACCCCAAATTGCGGTAGCAGCCAAGTCTTCGTTTACACCAGGTTGAAATACAACATTATGGGATTTAAGTAATCCTTGAACTTGCCAAAGGAAACTATCATAGTTACCAACAGGAGAACCGCGATAACCAGAAATAAAACCAGCAGTATGATAACCATTCATCGCGTCACGGCGAGTTTGGGCTAGAGGCAAACGAACAAGCGCCTGAATGCCGGTCATATATGCTGTACCGTTATCACTTACATATTTATCTTCAAGTGACACATCCTTTGTTGCAATAATATTTGGAGTGACTTTTGTAGCTATATTCATTTATATCTCCTTAGAATTTTTAGTAGCTCGGACTACTTTCTTTTTTCAACATCCAGTTGAATATTTGGAGCAAGTGACATACGAAATAAAAAAAGATCGGTTCCTCTTCTTAAAAAGAATTAGTGCCAATGTATGTACATTTAGTCATTGTGGTTGATCTAAACTGGTGCAACAATCCGTAATTTAGGAAAACATATTTACGTTATGCGCAAAAATCTCGATGGTGGACTATTGCATGCAATGCATGCATTCCTGAAAGTGATTGATAGCGGGAGTTTCACAGCAGCAGCTGAGCAGATGGATCTGACCACAGCACAGGTTTCACGTCTTATCAGCGAGCTAGAAACACGCTTAGGTACAAAATTAATACAACGCTCAACGCGCCAGCAGGCACTGACCGATATTGGTGCGACTTACGCAGAGCGCTGTCGCCAAGTCATTTCAATGGTGGATGAAGCAGAATCTGAAGTAACCGGAACGGCATCTAAACCGAAAGGGCGTTTACGTGTATTAAGCATGGGAAGCTTTGGACATCATTATGTTTTTCCAGTGATGGCCGAGTTTTGTAAGCATTACCCTGAACTAACTGTGGAATATACGACATCACAGTACGTTCCAGACTTGTTGGCAAAAGGGGTAGATGTCAGTCTTTATCTCACTGAATCATTAACAGACTCTCGTTTTGTCGCACGCAGAATTGGCACTATCTTTTCTGTTTTATGTGCTTCACCTGCTTATTTAGAAAAGCATGGTATGCCGAAGTCCCCAGAAGACTTAAAAAACCATGCCTGTTTACGCTTGGTAAACCCATCTATTACACCAGATTGGCACTTATTAAATACAAGTGGTGAGTCTTACCAAATCGACATTGGTGGACAACTCATTGCAGATAATCCTGAGTTATTGTTAGATGTGGTGCAACAGGATATGGGCATCGCGTTATTACCGATGTTTTCGGCTTTAGATGCGGTTCAAAATGGAAGATTATGTCATATCTTGCCAGAGTGGCGTTCACCCGACATCGGAGTTTATACCTTGTTGCCTTCACGCCATTTTATCGATGCCAAAACACGCGCATGGTTAGATTGGGTGGAAGAATATATTTCCCCAAGAATTGAAATGGATGCATCTTATTTTTATAAATAATGAGATAATTTTTTTAAGGACTAAGATAGAAAAGGATGAAGAATAATACGGATTAGAATAAAAATAGGGTAGAGAATGCTTCTTTTGAAAGAGGCATTTAATACACAGATAAATAATAGATTTTAAAAAATTGCATGAGGGATTTAGTCCCAATTCCTGAACAGAATGAGATAAAGATTAGATAGGATGATCTGGTACTTTGCCTTATATTAAGCCTTATACCAGATGCTGACCTACTTTAATTTATGGTTAGGCACACTTGGTTTGCCAATAAGCATTTGCATAATTCGACAAGCTTTTTCGGTTTAATACATTGCTAATATTTTGGCTGGCTTGCATCAGTTGCTCTAAGTCGATGCCAGTTTCAAATCCCATGTGTGACAGCAAATAAAACAAATCTTCGGTCGATACATTACCAGAAGCCCCTTTGGCATAAGGGCAACCACCAAGTCCTGCAAGAGACGAGTCAAAAACACGAATGCCTTGCTGTAAAGACTGATATATATTGGCAATCGCCATGCCGTAGGTGTTATGGAAATGTCCTGCCAAAACCTTGCTGTCGAGTTCAGCAAGGCATGCTTGCCAAACCTTTTGAACGCGATCAGGCGTTGCGGTTCCAATAGTTTCACCTAAAGATACTTCATAGCAGCCCATGTCATAGAGTCGTTTAACAACTTTTACGACTTGTTCAGGGGCAATTGCGCCTTCATAGGGACAATCGACAATACAAGAGACATAACCTCGCACACGGATGTTATGGGCTTTTGCCGCGCTCATGACATCGCTAAACTTCTCAAAGCTTTCGTCAATTGAGCAGTTAATATTTTTACGGGTAAAGCTTTCAGAAACTGCGGTAAACACCGCAACCTCTTTGCATCCTACCGCTTGAGCCGTTTCAAAACCTTTAATATTTGGAGTGAGCAGGCTAAATTGCACATCGGCTGTTTGGGGTAATTGCTTAAATAGCTCGTCACTTTGAGCCATTTGCGGCACCCATTTTGCTGAAACGCATGAACCCACTTCAATCGATTTTAGGCCTGCATTAATCAGGTCATTAATAAAATTTAAACGCTGTTCGACGGTTAAAGCCTGCTTTTCGTTTTGGAGGCCATCTCTGGGACCGACCTCCACGATTTTGACAAACTCACTCATGCAACTTCCTCCTGAGCAGGCTGAAATTCCACAAGCTCATCGCCAGCTTTGACCTGATCGCCGACTTGGAAATAGGAGTCTACAATCACGCCATCTTTAGGGGCACGGATGGTATATTCCATTTTCATTGCTTCAAGCGTCATTAAAATATCGTCTTTTTTAACGCTATGATTTGCGCTCACCAGTACTTGCGTGACCACACCTGGCATTGGTGCTTTTAGGTGACCTTCATCGGCTTGGCTATCTGCTTGATTAAAATCTTGGCGAATATAAGCAAACTTATAGCTTTGCCCATTTTGGAACAATGTAATGCCTTGCTGACTTTGGTTAAAAGACAGCTTTTGCTTAGATCCACCAATTTGAATAGATGCCGTATGCGCATCAATCAATTGCCCAGAAATAGGGTAGCTTTGCCCGTTATATTCTGCGGTGAAGCCATGTTCATGTGAGGCAAACTTGATTTGGATATTTTGGTTTAAATAGTTCAGTTTAATACTGTGCTGATAAGCAATATTTAAACGCCAAAGTGGTTGAGCTTGCCAAAGCTGTTTTTGGCTTGAGCTGTTGTTATTAAGTTTACTTAGAAACTCAATAAATGCCGCTGCTACCACCAGTTCAGGTTTGATCTCTTCAGGGCTAAACAAGAAGTTTTGTTCACGCTGAATCAGGTTGGTATCAAGCTTGGCTTGTTTAAATGATTCACTGCGTACAATCTTTTCAAGAAAAGCGATGTTGTTACCTAAGCCATCTACATGGAATTGGCTTAAAGCATTTTGCATTTGAATGAGCGCAGCTTCACGGTTTTTACCCCATACAATGAGTTTGGCAATCATTGGGTCGTAATAGGTCGTGATTTCATCGCCTTCAACAATACCGCTGTCTACACGCACATATTGGTTTTGGGTTGGGTAACGCAAATAGTCAATTTTACCAATGGCAGGTAAAAAGCCTTTTTCTGGTTCTTCGGCATAGATCCGTGCTTCGAGCGCATGTCCGTTAATTTGGAGTTGGTTTTGTAATTTAGGTAAAGGTTCACCATACGCCACACGAAGTTGCCACTCGACCAAGTCTTCACCTGTAATCATTTCAGTCACTGGGTGCTCGACTTGTAGACGGGTATTCATTTCCATGAAATACGCCGTACCGTCTTGTTCCACAATAAACTCAACCGTACCTGCACCGACATAATTTACCGCTCGTGCAGCATCAATTGCAGCTTGGCGCATTGCATCTAACTTTTCGCTTGGCATCTGTGGAGCTGGGGCTTCTTCTAACACTTTTTGGTGACGGCGTTGTACCGAACAATCGCGTTCAAACAAATACACGTAGTTGCCATGCGTGTCACCAAATACTTGCACTTCAATATGGCGAGGTTGAATCACATAACGCTCAATCAAGACGTCATCATTACCAAAACTCGATTTGGCTTCACGTTTACAAGAAGCTAAGGCATGCAGAAAGTCTTCACTGCGTTCAACCAGACTCATGCCCTTACCACCGCCGCCAGCACTGGCTTTAATTAAAACAGGATAGCCAATTCGGTCTGCCTGTTGTTTTAAAAAGTCAGCATCTTGGTTGGTTCCGTGATAACCCGGTGTTAAAGGAACGCCTGCTTTTTCCATTAAAGCTTTCGAGGTCGCTTTTAAGCCCATCGCTAAAATGGCATCCACTGGTGGCCCAATAAAGCAAATATTGTGTTGTTGGCAAGCGAGTGCAAACTGGTCATTTTCTGAAAGAAAGCCGTAGCCCGGGTGAACCGCTTGGCTACCTGTATCAATCGCTGCTTGAATAATACGGTCAACCTGTAAATAACTTTGCGTTGCAGGGGACTGACCAATATAAATCGCTTCATCTGCAAGTTTGACATGTTGTGCATTTGCGTCTGCATCTGAGTAAACGGCAACCGTTCTAATACCTAATTTTTTAGCTGTACGAATTACGCGGCAGGCAATCTCGCCACGGTTCGCAATTAAAATCTTTTCAAACATGATGATCGTCCTTAATTGTTGTTATTCGAGTTAGAAACCCACGCAGACTGTTGTTTATTTAAAAAGGCACTTAGACCTTCTTTTGCCTCACTGCCTTGACGAACTTGAGCAATATGATGTGCTGTCTGTTGCAGCAAGTCATTACTCATGGTCTGGTTACTCACCATTTGAATGAGTTGTTTTGAAGCCGCTTGAGCGTGCGGGCCACCGAGTAATAGAGCATCAACAATTTCTTGAACTTTTTTATCTAAGTCTTCAGCATCTGCTACTTCGTGTGCTAAACCAATATGCTTAGCATCACGTGCTGAAATTCGCTCGGCAGTTAAGAAGTAACGAGAGGCTTGTCTTGCGCCGATTGCACGGATCACATAGGGACTAATGGTAGATGGGGCAAGCCCTAAACGAACCTCAGATGTTGCAAACTTGGCATCCGTGCTGGCAATGCAAATATCACATGCCGATGCCAACCCCATACCGCCGCCAAAGGCAATGCCATGCACACGAGCAATAGTCGGTTGTTTTAACGTTGCAAGTGCATCCAACATTTGCGCAAGTTTTAATGCATCTGCTTCATTTTCAGCTGAGGATGCCTGACCCGCCTGTTTCATCCAGTTGAGGTCGGCACCTGCCGAAAAGCTTTTGCCGCGACCCGCTAAAACTACAACACGAATGTCATCACGTGTATTAATTTGCTTAAAGCAAGTATGCAATTCTTCAATGACTGTCGTATTAAAAGCATTGTGCAATTCAGGGCGGTTCAGCCAAACATAGGCAACCTGACCTTGTTGTTCGAGTTGTAAAAATTGATAGCTCATATACACCTCTTACATGCGGAACACGCCAAATTTGGTTGGCTGGATTGGGGCGTTCATGGCCGCAGCAAGGCTTAAACCAAGTACCTGACGAGTTTGAGCTGGATCAATTACACCGTCGTCCCAAAGGCGGGCAGAAGCATAGTAAGGATGGCCTTGACGCTCATATTGTTCACGAATTGGTTGTTTGAATTCGTCTTCTTCTTGCGCTGACCACTCGGCACCTTTTTGCTCAATTTGATCTCGTTTTAAAGTCGAAAGTACGCTCGCTGCTTGTTCACCCCCCATCACAGAAATACGAGAGTTCGGCCAAGTCCATAAAAAGCGTGGTGAATAAGCACGGCCACACATACCGTAGTTACCTGCACCAAATGAACCACCAATAATTAGGGTGAGTTTTGGTACATTTGCGGTTGCAACTGCCATCACCAATTTAGCGCCGTTTTTTGCAATCCCTTCATTTTCATACTGGCGACCAACCATAAACCCAGTAATGTTTTGTAGGAATAACAATGGAATATTGCGCTGTGTGCATAGCTCAATGAAGTGCGCGCCTTTTTGTGCTGACTCGGAAAATAAAATTCCGTTATTGGCAATAATGCCGACTGGCATACCATAGAGTGAAGCAAAACCAGTAATCAGTGTTGAACCAAAACGTGCTTTAAACTCATCAAAACGAGAACCGTCTACAATACGGGCAATCACTTCACGTACATCAAAAGGTTTACGTGCATCACTTGGAACTACGCCATAGAGTTCTGATGCATCAAACAATGGTTCATCAACTTGTTTATTTAAGTCGTTTGGCTTTTTATTTAAGTTAGCAACAATGTTTCGTGCAATCGCAATCGCATGTTCATCATTTTCAGCTAAATGGTCAGCTACACCCGAAAGCCGTGTATGCACATCACCACCACCTAAGTCTTCACTACTCACGACTTCGCCAGTCGCAGCTTTTACAAGAGGAGGGCCACCTAAGAAAATCGTACCTTGATTACGGACAATAATGGTTTCATCAGACATGGCAGGTACATAGGCACCGCCAGCGGTACAGCTACCCATTACTACAGCAATTTGGGCAATCCCTAGGCTCGACATACGTGCCTGATTATAGAAAATACGCCCGAAGTGATCACGGTCTGGGAAAACTTCATCTTGCATTGGCAAATAAGCACCGCCTGAATCCACCAAATAAATACAAGGCAAGTGATTTTGTTCAGCAATTTCTTGTGCGCGTAAATGCTTTTTAACCGTAAGGGGATAGTATGTTCCACCTTTTACTGTTGCATCGTTGGCAACGATCATGCAAGTGATGCCGTTGACTTGACCAACACCTGCAATCACACCTGCGGCAGGAACATCATCTTCATAAACGTTGTACGCTGCCAATTGACCAATTTCTAAAAATGCCGTGCCGACATCAATCAGTTGGTCAATACGTTCACGGGGTAAAAGTTTGCCTCGAGCCAAATGTTTTTGACGGGCATTTTCACCGCCGCCTAAAGCAATACGCTGGGCAACTTGTTTTAGATCTGTGACCAATGTTTGCATGGCTTGCTGGTTTGTTTTGAAGTCTTCACTTCGAACATTAATCTTGCTTTGTAATTGGTTCATAAGATGCGTCCTTATTTATAATTATTATTTGGTTTCATTAAAGAGTTCGCGGCCAATCAGCATGCGGCGAATTTCAGAAGTTCCTGCACCAATTTCATAAAGTTTTGCGTCGCGCCATAAACGGCCAGCAGGGAATTCATTGATATAACCGTTGCCGCCTAAACTCTGGATTGCTTCACCCGCCATCCATGTTGCTTTTTCGGCAGCATATAAAATGGCACTTGCAGCATCTTTACGTAGACTACGGTCATGATCCGCTTTATCGCAGGCAGTACCAACAGCATAGACGAGGGCTTTACATGCCAACCAAGTTGAATACATATCGGCAAGTTTGCCTTGCATAAGCTGGAATTCACCTAAAGCTTGGCCAAACTGTTCACGTTGGTGCAAGTATGGAATCACGACATCTAAACAAGCATCCATAATGCCTAAAGGTCCGGCACTTAAAACTGCACGTTCATAGTCCAAACCACTCATGAGTACTTTTGTACCGTTACCGACACCGCCGAGTACGTTTTCAGCAGGTACTTCTACATTGTCAAAGAACAGCGGGTAAGTGTTAGAGCCACGCATACCGAGTTTGTCTAAATGGTTGCCATGACTAAAGCCTTTCATGCCTTTTTCAATTAAGAAAGCGGTCATGCCTTTTGCGCCAGCTTGTGGGTCAGTTTTAGCGTAAACCACGAGTACATCTGCATCACCGCCGTTAGTGATCCACATTTTTGAACCATTTAAAATGAAGTGATCACCTTTTTGCTCTGCACGTAATTTCATGCTGACGACATCAGAACCCGCATTCGGTTCAGACATCGCAAGGGCACCCACATATTCACCGGAAATCAGTTTTGGTAAATACTTTTGTTTTTGCTGCTCGTTACCGTTACGGTTAATTTGGTTTACACATAAATTAGAATGAGCTCCATAAGAAAGACCAATGGCTGCCGAAGCACGCGAAATTTCTTGCATGGCAACAATATGAGCTAAATAACCCATATTGGCACCGCCATATTCTTCAGAAACCGTCATGCCTAAAAGGCCCATATCTCCGAATTTTTTCCAGAGATGTGCAGGGAATTTGTTGTCTTGATCAACTTGTTGGGCAATTGGTGCAATTTCCTTTGCACAAAATGCTGCCACTGAATCTTGAAGCGCAATTAAAGTTTCATCTAGACCGAAATTCAAGCTGCGTAGGTTCATGATATCTTCATCCTATTGGTTATATTTGTTGTCCATAAAATATTTTGTGGGTATTTGATAATTACCATACAATGATTTTTTAAAAAAGTGAATACTGATTCATAAAATGATTTACAATTCATTTTATTTGTTAGAGAATAAATTATGAGCTATAAACGATCATCTTTAATGCAAGAGCGGATGGAACAAAATCGTAAGTCGATTTTGAGTTCAGCCAGAAAGTTAATTTCAGAGGGAGGATTTAAAGACGCGCAAATACAAACAATTGCAGAGCAAGCGGGTGTATCTAGTGGTCTGGTTTATCGCTACTTTGATAATAAAAGCCAAGTGCTGATTGAGGTTTTGTCCGAAGCCATTAATACGGAACTATTGGTGATTGATTCGATTACTGAAAGTGACTTATCGGCAAAGCAGAAATTACATAAGGCTGTGGCAACCTTTGTAAAACGGGCACTGAATAGTCCTCAGCTTGCATATTCACTCATGTTTGAACCCGTCGATTCAACGGTTGAACATGAGCGTTTTCGTGTGAAGCAATTGATTAAACAAAGTATTAAAAAAATACTTGCGGATGGAAATGCAAGTGGTGAGTTTGTCTTGGATGATTTAAATACAGCAGCACTATGTGTTGTCGGTGCCATGACCTATGTGGTGGTTGAACCTCTAGACCCAGCTCAAAATACAAAGTTTGATCATGCGCATAAAGACTATTTTTCAAAACAGATTGCTGACTTTTGTGTAGATGCTGTGCAGAGGAAATAGGGCATATATACGATAAACAACACAAAATAAGTAGTTTGGAAAAGTAGTTGCAGTAACAACAATTAGATCAGGTAAGAAGAGAATAAAAGAATCAAGGAGAATGATTCAATGCAACAAGAACGGTTAAGCTACGCCTCGGGACCAAGCACGCAGCCCTTATTGGGTATGACCATTGGTGAACAATTTGATCAGGCTTGTCGGCAATATACTGAAAAGGAAGCAATCGTTAGTTTTCATCAAAACAGACGATTAACCTATAAAGCTTTACAAGATGAAGTAAACGCTTTTGCTTGTAGCCTTTTAAAATTGGGATTAAAAAAAGGAGATCGCTTAGCGATCTGGTCACCTAATTGTGTGGAATGGACGGTAACCCAATTTGCAGCTTTTAAAGCAGGGATTATTTTAGTCAATCTCAATACAGCTTATAAGAGCCATGAACTTGAATATGTGTTGAATAAAGTCTCATGCAAAGGATTGATTATTGCTTCTCAATTCAAAACGACTGATTACCAAGAACTACTCACAAAAATTGCCCCTGAGTTAACCACTTGTACTGACAAGGTGCTCAGTTCAGCGCGACTACCACATTTAAAATTTGTCATTAAAATTGATGATCAGCAACATACAGGTATTCATCGCTTTAGTGATTTGGTCACTACGCCAACATCAGAACAGTTAGAAGAGTTAAAACTATTAACCAAGCAACTTCAGTTTGATGAAACCATTAATATTCAATTTACTTCAGGTACAACAGGTAACCCTAAAGGGACCATGTTGACCCACCATAATATTTTAAATAATGGCTATTTTGTGGGGGAAGGTATTCGTTTAACCCCTCAAGATAAAGTGTGTATTTCTGTGCCATTGTTTCATTGTTTTGGCATGGTGATGGGGAATTTAGCCTGCGTTACGCATGGTTCAACCATGGTTTATCCATCGGCGGTATTTAATCCTTTAGAAACTTTAAAAGCGATTCATCAAGAACGTTGTACGGCAGCTTATGGCGTGCCAACCATGTTTATTGCAACCTTAGAGCATGAGCAGTTTAATGAGTTTGATCTGTCGAGTTTAAGAACAGGCATTATGGCAGGTAGTCCTTGTCCACGTGAAATTATGCAGCGTGTTATAGACCGCATGCATATGTCTGAAATCACCATTTGTTATGGCATGACCGAAACCTCGCCAGTGAGTGTACAAAGCTCGGTAAATGATTCGATTGATAAACGGGTAAGTACAGTTGGACATGTTCATCCGCATGTTGAAATTAAAATTGTCGATTTAGAAGGGCAGATTGTTCCGCAAGGAACTTTGGGTGAGCTATGCGTTCGCGGTTATTCAGTAATGGCGGGTTATTGGGGCGAAGAAGAAAAGACCCGTGAAGTGATTGATGCTGCTGGCTGGATGCATACAGGTGATATTGCCGAAATGGATCAAGACGGTTTTATTAAAATTAAAGGCCGTATTAAAGATGTGGTGATTCGTGGTGGGGAAAATCTCTTTCCAAAAGAAATTGAAGACTTCTTATACACTCATCCCGATGTAAGCGATGTACAAGTCATAGGCTTACCAGATGCCAGATATGGTGAAGAACTTTGTGCTTGTATTATTTTGCATGAGCATCATCAAATTGATGAAGACAGCATTCGCCAATTCTGCAAAGAGCACATTTCTCATAATAAAGTGCCGCGCTATGTCCGATTCTTTAATGAGTTTCCAATGACAGCTTCAGGCAAAGCACAAAAGTTTAAATTGCAGGAAATTATGCGAGCTGAACTTAACTTAACTGGAAATGTCTTTGATTAAAGAAGTCGAAAGTCAGGTCAAAGTGCAGCAAACTATAAGTTGAAAGGCAGCTTAAATAGAGGATAAACAAAATGGCAAAAGACTTTAATAGCCCAAAAGTAGTCGAAGGATATGACGAACATATTCGTAAATTAATTCCGGGTTATGAGGTGATCCATCAACAGGTGGATGCCATTTTGCAATCGGTGTTGCCGCCAAATGCTCATATTTTAATTGTGGGCTGTGGCACGGGGTATGAACTCGAATATTTACTTAAACGTCATCCAAACTGGAAATTTACAGCAGTTGATCCATCTTTGACTATGCTGCAAAAAGCTCAGGAACAGGTTGAACTTTTAGATAAATCTTCTCAAGTCACCTTTGTTCACGGTGAAACGTCAGCTTTACCTCTTGAGAATTGCTTTGATGCTGCACTTTCTATTCTCGTGGCTCATTTTATTGCAGATGACATAAAACCTGTTTTTTTTAAGGGTATTTATGATCGCTTAAAAGAAAAAGCGATTTTACTGACCTACGATTTAATGACGTGTGTAAATCCACAGCATCTTCAAGCTTTACGTTATTTATGTTTGGCACAAGGCTTAACAGAAGAACAATGTCAAAAAATGTTAGAGCGTATGGCGCAAGACTTTTTTAGCCTAACCACTGAAGGATATATAAAACTTTTAGAAAAAACTGGTTTTGAAAGTGTGCATCCTTATACGCAAATTTTGACGTATCAAGGGTTTATTGCAAAAAAATAATGGATTTGGGAAAGCGTTAATACGGATATAAAACCTGCATATTCTCAATGAGGAAGAGAATATAAAAACTGAAAAGAATTAGAAGATTTAGCTTTACTTAAAACAAATTAAAAGTGGTTTTCAGGCCGCTTTAGGGAGGTTTTGTCTAAAAAATATGATCGAAGGTTTTTCTTGTGAAAGAAAGACAAATTTTAAGCACTTATTTTAGATAGGTACATAACAAAAAGGATGTCGAGATCTTTAAGTCGAATTAAAGATCAAAAGGAAAATTTCATGATGAAAGTTTTAAATACAACGGTTCAAAAAAGCCTGTTGGCTGTTTCTGTGACCCTGTTTATGTCTTCCGCTTTGGCAGGTCAAACAGATCCTGAAATAGCACAACTTCGCCAAGAAGTGAAAGAACTTCGGGCTATGTTACAAGCCAATATGCAGGCGCAAAAATCTTTATCGCAAGGACGAGTGGAACTAGCAAATTCAGCGACTCCTCAAGCTGTATCACTAATACAGCAAGGTTTAACCAAGTCTGGTGCAGAATTTAACTTATATGGTTATATACGGGCAGATGCTTCTTATCAAATGAAGGGCGCATCTACTATGTATAACAATATTAGCGGTGTTCCACTTGAAAACACGCCGGAAGAATCTGCACAAAAAGACCAGTTGCACAGTACGGTTAATGTGACACGTTTCGGGTTGAATTTTAAAACCCCGACGGCCGCGGGTGATGTGGGTGGAAAGTTAGAAATGGACTTCTTTGGGGCAGCCACTCGTGATCAGTTTCGGATACGCCATGCTTATTTAACTTTTGATAAATGGCTTATCGGTCAAACGTGGTCAACATTTATTGCACCCGAATATTATCCGGAAACGATTGATGCGGGCACATTTGTAGGCAGTGCATTATTAAGATCACCGCTCGTACGCTATAGCGATAACTTAACGGCAAATACAAGTTTTGCAATATCGGTTGAAGATCCGAAATACACTGTGACCTCAGATCCTGACAATAAAATGCGTTTACCAGCCTTGGTAGGGCGCTTAAATCATAAATTTGCCAATGGCTCGATGTTGTCGGGACGTAGTTTTGTTGCCGAAAAGAGAACTAATCATGATGAGGAAGTCGCTTGGGGCGTAGGCTTGGGCGGTAAATACCAAATTACGCCCGATACATTACTCAAAGCCGATTATTACCATGTCAAAGGAGATGGGCGTTTCCTGCTATGGAGTAACAGTGGCTATGCAATAGATGATCAAAACAATATGCATAGCAATGAATTTGACACCGTTTCTTTAGGTATTACTCATCAATTTACACCGCAAATTCGTTCAACATTAGCTTATGGCTATATGAAAGCCAAAGATGATAACCGTTTTGCCGAATTACAACGTAATAGCACTACCCAAAATAAAGAGCTTTGGCAGGGCTGGGTGAATGCACTTTATAACCCATACAAACCAATTACCTTGGGCGTCGAATATGTGTATGGCGAACGAGAAACTTTTGATGGACGTAACGGGATTGATAACCGCTTCAATATGATGGCGAGTTATGACTTTTAATTTATTCAATAAAACCTTGAATAATTTGTTTTTTCTTTAGGGTGCAGTATGTCGTTTTAAAAAATTGAATATGAATTTATCTCACAAAGGAGGTGAGTAAATGACAACATCTAAATTAAATGTAAATGAAGTTATTGATCAGGCCAGATTTACCCCTTTTCACTGGAGTATTTTACTTTGGTGTTTATTAATTATTATTTTTGATGGTTATGATCTGGTGATTTATGGCGTGGTACTGCCTTTGCTAATGCAAGAGTGGTCGTTAACAGCTGTACAGGCGGGGATGTTAGCAAGTACAGCACTATGCGGAATGATGTTTGGGGCAATGTTCTTTGGAACATTGGCAGACAAAATAGGCCGTAAAAAGGTAATTTTAATCTGTGTGACTTTTTTTAGTGGTTTTACCTTTTTAGGTGCTTTTGCATCAAGCCCACTTGAGTTTGGGGTACTTCGGTTCTTGGCGGGACTAGGCATTGGTGGGGTTATGCCAAATTTAGTTGCACTTACATCAGAATATGCGCCTAAACGTATAAGAAGTACTTTGGTGGGAAGTATGTTTAGTGGTTATGCAATTGGGGGAATACTTTCAGCATTGATCGGTAGTTATTTGGTTGAAAGTCAGGGGTGGCAAATTATGTTTTTAATTGCCGGTATTCCATTATTTTTATTACCTGTCATTTGGAAGTTTTTACCTGAGTCTTTAACCTTTTTAGTTAAGACGGGTAAGACTGAGCAAGCACAGCGCATTATTCAAAAAATTTCGCCTGAACAAAACCTAACGATCACTACGCAATTAGTGCTTAATGAAGATAATGTTCCAACAGGTAGTTCTGTAAAGGGATTATTTCAACAAGGCCGTGCTTTCAATACACTCATGTTTTGGCTCGTGTTCTTTATGTGCTTGCTCATGGTGTATGCCTTAAGTAGCTGGTTACCAAAACTCATGCTGGCAGCAGGTTATTCACTCGGAAAGAGTATTTTGTTCTTGCTTGCTCTAAATGTTGGCGCAATGATCGGTTCAATCGGCGGCGGTATTTTGTCTGATAAATTCCATTTAAAACCGGTAATTATGGGAATGCTACTGGCGGGAGTTTTAGCTTTAGTCGGTTTAGGCTTTAAGTCACCCGCCTATGTTTTATATGGTTTGGTGACCGTTGCAGGAGCTGCAACGATTGGTACTTCAATTCTTCTTTATAGCTATGTTGCACAATATTATCCACTAAGTGTGCGTTCTACTGGGATTGGCTGTGCCTCTGGTGTAGGTCGAATTGGGGCTATTGTTGGACCTATCTTAACGGGCCTGTTATTGGGTTTAGAGTTACCACATAAGATGAACTTTGTGATGATCGCAATTCCTGCAATTTTAGCGCTTTTCGCCGTCATGGTTTTAAGACGATATGCCGCTGAAAAACAGCCTATTACACCAAAACTTAATGTCGAGTTAGAGGGGAATTAATCCATATTGATACAGGTAGGAAGCAAATTCCTACCTGTATCTAGACATTAATTATGGAGTAACTGGTTTACATCAACCAGATTTGCCATTTGTTGATTCCCACGGTCATTCGGATGTAAATGATCTCCCGAATCATAAATTGGATTTAATCGGTCAGGATGCTTAGGGTCTTTTAAACCTCGCTCAAGATCAAGTACGCCGTCAAATGTATGGCTGGTTCTGATCCAGTGATTAATGCGCTGACGTAATTCATCTTTATTCGGTTGATAGTAGTTATCAAGAGGAGTATTTGGTAAAGCTCCTGAAAATGGTAATAAGGTTGCTCCAATCACTTGAATACCTTGGCGATGTGCTTCATCTACAACACGTTTATAACCTTGAGTAAGTGCTTCAAAAGTCGGTATTTGTTGTTTAGGTGCAAAAGCAGTACCGGGCCATGAAATATCATTAATACCCACCAGAATAATTAATGTTTTCACACCTGAATATTGAAATACTTCTTTTTGTAAGCGTTCTAAAGCACTGTCACCCATACCGTTTGTAAGTAATCGATTCCCTGAAATTCCACTATTAATGACCGCGACTTGATGTGGTGATAAGCGCTTAGCTAAAAAGTCGGTCCATCTTGCATTTGCGTCTAAAGTTGCAGTTGCTCCATCGGTAATGGAGTCTCCAATGACTGCAACAACATGTGCTTTACGCTTTGGTTTTACTTCGATAGCCGATAATAATAATCGTGCAGTTGTGGTTTTGGCACTGCTAGGCGTATTTAGGTTCGCAGTCTGGTTGCCCGTAATGAGCCAACTAGTTTGTTTCGCATCCCAATGAAAAGTTTTAAATGTAGTGGGCTTTTGAATAAAGGTATTTACCATTAACTGTGCATGATCTGGAACAGGAAGCGGGATTGGATCACTTATCAGTTGTTTGCCTGGTAAAATTTGTGCTTTAAGCTTTCCAGAGAAATAAACTGGATAAGCACTCTTTGATTTAAGACTTTGTCCTTTGACTAACCCCACAGTAGTTTTATCAATATAAAGCGGTTGATCACCATATTGATTTGTAAAAACGAGCCTAACTGCTTCCCCACCTAAACTAATTTGACTAATTTGTTTAATGGTCTGATTCGATATTTGATCTGGAATATTGGTCGGGAAAACGAAATATTTATTCCAGACTTTTTGTGGACTAGCTGCCCAAGTGGTAACCCACTGGCTCTTTTGTACTTCTGCTTGTGCAAAGCTCGTAAATAAAACGAGAGAGAATAGGGCGGGTTGATAAAGTTTCATCTCGTGAACTCTTTAAAAGAAATTAAAGTTATCTTGAAACAAATTACTGGCTTGTTATAGCAACATAAGCGGAATAAGATTTGTGAATGAAATTCATAAATAGATTTTGTTATGTCATATTTTGATATTAATCGGTCTGGTGAGTTAGCAATTTTTATTCGAGTGGTCGAGTTAGGAAGCTTTTCAGCAGTCGCAAGAGCTTGTGACATGACGCCGTCTGCGGTGAGTAAGTTAATTTCACGCTTAGAAAAAAGGCTTGGAGTTAGACTGCTTAACCGTTCAACACGTCAGTTTCAACTCACCAGTGAAGGATGCCAATTTTATGAGCAAGGTATTCAAATACTTAATAATCTGGATGAACTAGAACAATCAGTTACGGCAAATCATATGCCACAAGGGCGAATTAGAATCCATACCAGTTTTTCATATTGGACACACTTTTTATTGCCTTGTATTTCTCTATTTAACGAGTGCTATCCACAAATTGAATTAGAGGCTCATTTGAGTGATGAAGTCATTAATTTAGTTGAGCAAAGAATTGATATCGCAATTCGCACAGGACCTTTGAAAAGCTCAAATTTGGTTGCTCGCTCACTTGGAAGCACTCAGAAGCATTATTTATGTTCACCTAACTATATTGAAAAGAATGGTTGTCCGCAGCATCCAGAAGAGTTATACGAACATCAGCTTTTAGACGTAAGTTACCAACGTCAAAATAAAACGTGGCTTTTTAAAAAAGACGATCAAGAAATCACACTTGCTCCCACTAAGGTTTTACGGGTAAATCATGGAGAAGCCATCTTACAGTTAGCGCTTGCAGGTGCTGGTATTGCACAGCTTAACCAATTCCAAGTCAAAAAAGCTTTAGAACAAAAACAGTTGGTCAAAATCCTTGAAGACTGGAATATCAAGGCTTCAGAAGAATTTCATGCTGTTTGGATAGGACACGATAAATATGTCCCTAAGCGCGTAAGGGCTTTTTTAGATTTCTTGGTAGAGCATACAAAAGTTAGTTAATGGAGTCTTTTCTTGCGCTTAACTGACATTGGTGCATAGTTTCATTCATAGTTTCCACAAAGTGCATATTCGCATTAATATTTTGTAAGCTTACTTTGGGTAAGTTCTCTACAAACTGCGGCGAATAATGTTTTTCTAAAGAGTTATAAATACAGTTGCATTGTGAAAGTGCACGACCTGCCCAAACACAATGTGTATTAAATTCATTTTTACTGATAGACCTGCAACCTAATAAACTTATAGAACTTATTAATAGGGTGCAGATTAAAACAATACGATATAAAAAAAACATCATTATTGCTCTTCATTGGTTGTTGTTATCGTTAAGTCATGTTTATAGAAATTTTCTAGTCTTTATCGAGCGTTAAATATGGAAATATTTACTCTGAAAAGATAGGAAAGCAGAAACATAAAACTGTAGGATATTTTCTTGAAAATAGTTTCAGTTAAGTCGATAACGTGATGAAGAGTAGAAGAAAAAACACGATATAAAATAATAGTCATTAGAGACTCCTTGATGAAAGAAGTTGCGCCCAATCACTGCTATTAATTATGGTGGTGAAACGAAAGAGGGTTAGCAGACTGATACCTAAGAAACCAGCACACCCGAAGGTGTCCCACTCCCGTTCCTCCGTCAAAGGCACGAGGGGCTACACACCAAAAAACTTGTTTTTAGTGCGCTTAGGTAGACGGTCTGCTAAAACCGACTGACAAAATAGGTCAGCCGGAGCATCATAAGCTGAGCCTTAAAGCGGGTCAATTGCAAAAATAAAAGATTGGTTTATATAAACAAATATTAATATTTTTAAATTTTCATTAATAAAATAATGAGTTATTTAGAATTGAAAATATTGAATAATGGTTCAATAGAGGTTAAAAAATAATTTTTAATGTTTATATATCAAATATTTATTAATTGTTTATTTATATAGTGTTTGCAAGTAATGACTTATTTCAACATAAGTCAAAAAAGAGCGGGAAATTTTGATTTTATGAATATCATGTAATTAAATAAATAGCCGTTGCCAAATTTTAATTAAAATATCAATTGCAAGAAAAGTAATTTTTTAACATTTATATTATTTAGATTTTTACAAAAGCTTGCACAACCTACAAAACTTAAGAGAACCACAGCGGTAGGCCAACATAAGATAATGTTATTCATAAGCCTACATCTTAAGATTTATAAGGGTGACCTCAATGTTAAGAATTTTTTGTGCAGTGAGTATGGTAGTTGCAATCGCAATGGGTATGAGTGCCTGCCAAGATCGAAATTCAACAGATGATGATGGAACACATGGCTCGAATGACCCAGCAACTACTCAACAAATGGATAAAAACTCATAATTATTTCACTTAAGAAAACCTACATTTATGTGGGTTTTCTTATCGTTATTTTCTATAAAATATGTAACATAATAAAAAAAGCAATTATATAAAAATATAAAATTAATCAATAAATTAGTGTGTTATAGCCTTTATATTAATTTGTTGTTATTGAATTGTTTCCTCAGTAAATTATAGTTTCAAAAAATTAATAAAATAAACACAATAAATTACTTATATTCATCCAAAATTCATTTTAGTGAAAACAATTTTTAAAGGTAAGGATATGCCCCAGTACTTAAAAATAGCTGAGAAAATCTATCAAAATGTTAAGGAAAAAAAAGGGTTTGTAGATGATCCTATGGAAGATCTTAACAATTTAATGATTGAGCTTAGACATGAGATTAAGGGGACAAAACTTAAACTTTTATACAATTATATTGATTTTGCTGAATTGCTGATTAAGCCTCTTCAGGAATCTAAAATTAAATTGGATTTAAGTATTATTCCGAAGAGTAAAAACACACAAGAATTTGTATTGTGGCTTGCAGGTTTTATTGAGCGTATTACCACAGGTGGCCAAGAAAAGTTACCGCCAATTCGCGATAAAGTTGCATTACCTGCATATGCTTATGAAGAAACATATGCAGGTAAAGAAACTCCCGTGAATAACGGGGAAGAAATTATTGAATATTTTAAGAAAAACCAAAATTGATATTTTGTTTACGTACGGCTCAAGTTTATTGTTAGGCTTTTACGTTAAATAAATGGGAAAAACCAGTAACTTTAGTTAAGAGATAAGGTGGCGGTATGTTTGTATATTTTACTGATGGAACTTGCATTAATGACTCTGAAATTTATGGTGTGAAAGCTAAGCAAGAACAAAACAGATATGTCGTAGAAGTTACGATCAAGCCAACACATACACTATCTACAACGCCAGATGTACAATTTAAAAAAGAAATTTTTGATGATCCGCACCAAGCCAATCAATATCTTAGTAATAATTTTAATATGCCGCCATTTTTCTAATTTATAAATATTTCAAATAATAAAAAAGCTTATTTCCCAGGGCCAATAGGAAATAAGCTATATGCTTTGGACCAATTAAGGATGTTACATGTCATCCCATGCATCTTTAATGGCTTGTTTTGCATGTTCCCATTTTAATCGGGACTCAGCTTTGAGCTCTTCCCATTTTTGTTGCAAGCTACCTTCCATCTCTTCAAACTGAGTTCCTTCTTTAGATTCTGAACGGGCACGATGACCTAGTTCATAAGCTGCAGAAAAATCACGATCATAATCCAGATCTGGCGTAGTTAATTGAGCTTCTTGATAATAAGGTCGAGTAAGATAACTTTCTCGCCAGCGAGAGTCAGAATAATTATGGTCGCCAGCTACTAGTTGAGCATGGTCTGTATTTTGATCTGTCATCAGTTTTTCCTCATCTCTTATTTAATTTTATGCTTATGTTAAATTTAGGAAGGTGAGGGCACCTTCCTAAATAAAATGAATGACCGCATCAAATGACATTTAAGTCAGCAACGGATTAGCGTTGCTGATTGTTGTTATTTGAGTTTTGTTGGCCTGAATCTTTTTGATTCGAACCTTGTTGTTGACGGCGGTTGTCATTTTGCTGTTGTTGCTGATTGTTTTGTTGCTGTTGATCGTTTTGCTGCTGGTTGCCTTGTTGCTGCTGGTTGTTACGGTTGTCGTTTTGCTGTTGTTGTTGCTGTTGATTATCGCGTTGATTGCCTTGATTATTAGTAGTGCTCATCTTTAATTACCTCATATCATTTATGATGTGTGTTTTATCTGAGAGCTTCAGATAGATTCATTTAAACATGAAATTTTTTAATGTATAGCTTTGGGGTGTTACCCTATATTTAAATGTAAATTTAAAAATTAAATAAAACCTTGATTTCTATAAAATGTAGTTTTAATCATTAAACATAATTAATATGAATATAGTTAAAATTACATTTGGGTACATAGAGGTTAAATAAAAGCTATGATCATTTCTAAATATGTATTTGTTATCTTTTATGAAGGAAAGCTATTTTTTATTATCTAATATTATATATTCTATATCTTGAGTAATGTAATAAAGCAGTTGTCTAAGTTTAAGATAGGGTAATCCTTTAAATATACGTCTGAAATTATAAAAATTATCTTTATAATAAATGGAATAAAAAAAGGTACCTACAGGTTTTTCTTGAGTTTCAGAACCTCCTTTTTTTAATAACCCGGTACAGGCAATATAAAGATCGGCATTCAAGAGTTCTTTACCTTTTTTGATCATCTCTACAGTGACTTGCATCGACTCAGGCGTATATTTTTCAATGAGTTCTGGTGAAATATGAAGTGTATTTTCTTTGACACGTAGGTCGTAGCTGACCAAGCTACCAATAAGAATATCACCTGAATAGGGACTCAAAGAAAAGCGATAAGCTAAATAACCTGCCGAAGCACTTTCAAAAAAAGCGATTTTAATTTTTTCTTGTGCTAGTAATTTACAACATGAGTTAAACATTTGTATTCTCCTTACAATTGTTTTTAATTTATTTATAAGATTATTTTTAATTTCTTTTTGTTAAGTTTTTAGTCTTTATAATTTTAAAGGTAAGTTAATTGTAAATATAGTTTATTGTTTATATATTTTTTATAAAAACATATAGTTAAATTATTCTAAAGGTGAGAATGTAAGTTTGTGTTATTTTTTATGTTATTGAAATATAAAGTTTTTAAAATTATGAGTTGTTTCTTAATAACGTAATATAACAAAGATAGGCTGGGATTATTGTTCAGTTAAAGTATGGTAATTTATATCTCACTAAAGGAGAATAGAAATGCCTGTTGTAGTGAAAAAAAGATTATTAGACTTATTACAAGATAATCAACAGAACTATTACGAATTATTTGTTTTTTTCCTTGATCCTGATATTTCTAGTTTTGAAAAAGAGAAGAAAGCAAGAGATTTTCTTAATGAAGAAATAGATAAAATAGATCAAAAGGAAATTGATTTTCCTGCAACTATAAATACAGTTAAAGAATGGTGTGAAAATGACAATAAACAAAATTGTGAGTTATTTCAGGCTTATCTAAACCGTAGACAAAGTGGGGGTGAGAGAGAGTATTTCCAGAATGTCGGACAGGCATTTGAATTTTTGATTAAGGTCTCTCCAACTAAAAAGGTCGACGGTGCATGGCTCTATAGCTCAGTTCACTACTGGAACGATCCGGTTTTTCATGACCTTATTATTACTTATCTAGAAGAGCTGGGACTTGGTGAGCCGAAAGCAAATCATGTCTGTATTTATGATGACTTATTACGTAGTCTGGGGCTTGATAGTTTTGATCTGCTTTTAGAGGATGAATACTATCATAATGCCGTGATTCAGCTGGCGCTTGGCTATGCTCCACCTGAGTTTATTCCCGAAATTGTCGGCTTCAATTTAGGTTATGAGCAATTACCACTGCATCTACTCATCAGTAATTATGAGCTTGCAGAACTGGGTATTGATTCTAAATATTTTAATTTGCACATCACTATCGATAATATTGATAACGGACATGCAGATAAAGCAATTAAAGTTATAGAAAATATTTATGATAAATACAGAGATAAAGAGGCTTTCTTTAATAAATTAAAACGTGGTTTTGCTCTTAATAATCATGGTGTTTCTTCTTCAAAAATTATTAAAAATTTAAATCTTGAAGATTTAGTCCTTAAAATTTTAAAAAGAAAAGCGCTCGTGGGGCAGCTTATTCATAACGAAACTAGACAGTTTGGATGTAAAACCATTAACCAATGGTTATCAAACCCAGAAGACGTTAAAGGCTTGGTTACACATCTTATTGATCACAAATGGATTAAATTTAATACCGACCCTGAGCAGAGTGTGTTCTGGCGGATGATTAATGAAGAAAATGGAAAAATGTTTGGGGTATTTAACCCTGTAGAACGACAAATTATTCATGACTGGATTGCAGGTAGTGATCATTCTTCTAACTTCTTGGCTTATAGCAGGGAATTAAAGAATAGCCAGCGCATCCAAGATTATCTATTTAGCTATATTTCTGATGGCGAACTTGATGCGCTCCAAGAGCGTATACGTCATACACCTGATCTTGCCATAAAAATATGCAAGCTGACTCCGTTTTTGGCTCCAGATTCACACCATAAAAGCATTGGGCTTTGGAGCACACGTAAATATGTCGAGCTCCTTTTTCCATATTTAAGTTCCTTTAACAAAACTAACTCTTGAAGTTTTTAATTCACCCCACGTTTAACTTTAAAACATAGGTAATGAACATGACTGATAATGTTAAATCAACAAATAAAACAAGTGAAATGGCTGGTGCTGATGCTGCAAATAAAGCCAATACTACCCAAAAAACTGAACAATTAGACTCAGTCAGAGACGATGCAACCAATGAAGCATTAACCACAAATCAAGGGGTTAAAATTGCTGATAACCAGAATAGTTTAAGAGCAGGTATTCGTGGTTCGACGCTATTAGAAGATTTTATTTTACGAGAAAAGATCACTCATTTTGACCATGAACGTATTCCTGAGCGTATTGTGCATGCACGTGGCGTGGGCGCTCATGGTTACTTTCAGGCTTATGAAGGAAATGAGCGTTTAACAAAAGCTGGTTTTTTGACTGACCCAACCATTCAAACTCCAATTTTTGTACGCTTCTCAACAGTGCAGGGACCACGTGGTTCTGCTGATACGGTCCGTGATATTCGTGGTTTCGCCATTAAGTTTTATACCCAAGAGGGTAATTTTGATTTAGTGGGCAACAATGCGCCTGTGTTTTTTGTGCAAGATGGGATTAAGTTTCCAGACTTTGTTCATGCAGTAAAACCTGAACCAGATACAGAAATACCAACAGGAGCAACTGCACACGATACTTTTTGGGATTTTGTGTCTTTAGTACCTGAGTCAGCACACGCGGTGATTTGGGCTATGTCAGACCGTGCAATTCCACGTAATTTACGCTCAATCCAAGGGTTTGGGGTTCATACATTCCGACTCATTAATGCCGAAGGAAAATCACATTTTGTGAAATTCCACTGGACCCCTAAACAAGGTTTAAGTGCGTTAGTTTGGGATGAAGCTCAAAAGCTTGCTGGTAAAGATCCAGATTTCCACCGTCGCGATCTTTATGAAGCCATTGAAAATGGGGTTTATCCTGAATGGGAACTCGGTGTACAAATTGTTGAAGAAGAAGACGAGATGAACTTTGACTTCGACTTATTGGACCCGACAAAAATTATTCCTGAAGAGTTGGTTCCAGTGACACCAATTGGCCGATTTGTTTTAAACAGAAATGTAGATAACTTCTTTGCAGAAACAGAGCAGGTGGCTTTCTGTCCGGGACATATTGTGCCAGGAATTGACTTTACAAATGACCCGCTTCTACAAGCACGTCTATTTTCATATACCGATACACAGTTAAGCCGTTTAGGTGGACCAAACTTCCATCAAATTCCGATCAATAAACCTGTGTGCCCATTCCACAATAATCAACGTGATGGTATTCACCAGCATACGATTCATAAAGGGCAGGCTTCATATCAACCCAACTCAATTGATAATGATTGGCCAGCCGAAACGCCACCTGCTGCTTCAAATGGTGGTTTTGAAAGCTATCCTGAACAGATTAGCGGACATAAACTTCGTCAAAGAAGCGAGACTTTTTCTGATCATTTTTCACAACCGCGCCTTTACTACAAGAGCCTTGCCCCTCATGAGCAAAAGCATGTGGTCGATGCCTATACTTTTGAGTTAAGTAAAGTGCAACGAAAACACATCCGTGAGCGTCAAGTTCAACAAATTTTAGCAAATATTGATCTCGACTTAGCACGACAAGTAGGTGCTAATTTAGGAATTGAAGTGCCTGATTTGACGCTAGATTATAAAAAAACCGCAGTTGAAAAATCGGCGAAATTATCTTTCTTGGCTTTCCCGCCCCAAGATATTCAAGGTCGAAAAGTTGCAGTACTTATTCATAATTTAGTGAAATCTGATGCATTA
Source organism: Acinetobacter sp. 809848 (assembly GCF_000581275.1). Classification (NCBI taxonomy): domain Bacteria; kingdom Pseudomonadati; phylum Pseudomonadota; class Gammaproteobacteria; order Moraxellales; family Moraxellaceae; genus Acinetobacter; species Acinetobacter sp. 809848. The sequence goes on along the minus strand of NZ_JEXG01000005.1, from coordinate 72,445 downwards.
GAAGCGATGAAAAACTGGGCAATTAAAGAAGGGGTGACTCTTCATTTATTAGCGCCAAGCTTAGCTCCTGTAAAAGATCATCAAGACAGTATTATTACGGCTGATGGCATGCAGATGGCTGAACCGTCAATTGCATATGATGCAGTGATTATTCCTGATGGCGATAACTTAAATGTCGTCATGCAAGACGGAGTGACTCGCCATTATCTATTAGAAGCCTACAAGCATTTAAAACCAATTGCATTTTTAGGTAATAAATCTGATTTACTTGAACCGCTAGGTTTAGTTCCCGATGAAGGCACTCTAGTTGGGGATGAATTCCAGCCGATTGCTGAAAAGTTCAAAAACCTGATTATGGCTCATCGTGTTTGGTCACGAGAACCAATAGCTGCCCACATACCAGCTTAAAAAACAAAAAGCCCTGAAAGTTTTAACTTTCAGGGCTTTTTTATATTTTAGGAATTAACCATTTACGATTTGACCACCATTTACATGAATGACCTGACCTGTAATATAACTTGCATCATCTGAGGCAAGAAAAAGATAGGCGGGAGCAACTTCACTTGGTTGTCCCATTCTTCCCATTGGGGTATCTTTACCAAATTCTTTAACGGTTTCTGCATCGAAACTGCTTGGAATTAATGGTGTCCAGATGGGTCCTGGTGCAACACCATTTACCCGAATTCCTTTTTTCTGTTTCATTAAATTGTTCGATAAGCTACGCGTAAAAGTTGTAATCGCACCTTTGGTACTTGCATAATCAATGAGCTCATCATGGCCTTGATAGCTGGTAATACTGGTTGTATTAATAATACTGTCGCCTTCTTCCATATAAGGAATGGCTTCTTTAGTAAGATAAAACATTGGGAAAATATTAGTTTTAAATGTCTTTTCTAATTGCTCATTACTAATACTTTCAATTTCTTTTTGTTGATATTGCACACCAGCGTTATTCACTAAAATATTAATTTTGCCGTAATGTTGTAGAACTTTATCAATATCAAGTTTTGCAACATCTGGGTCAGAAATATCACCTTTTAATAAAAGGCAATGTTGTCCTTCTCTTTCAACGAGTAGTTTAGTGATTTCGGCATCTTGATCTTCTTCGAGATAAAGTATCGCAATATCAGCGCCCTCACGAGCAAACAATACTGCGACAGAACGACCTATACCGCTATCGCCACCACTAATAACGGCAACTTTATCTTTTAGCTTATCGCTACCTTTATGGGTACTTTTTATTATCTCAGGTTCAGGGTGCATTTTTTCCTGATCACCTGGTTGATGAGATTGAACTTGTGCGGGGGCAGATGTTGGATACTGGTTTGTTGAGTTTTCCATTTTTAAATACCTCGGTTGTAATATCTAATTTTCATATAGTGAGCTGTTACCGCGTAAATGTGAGTAAAATGAATTTTTTAATAAGTTGTCTTTGTTATTTTATTTGTAAGGATGTAAAAAAATATTTTATATTTGAGGGCTAAATAATATCGATTAACTTGATTTTGTTTTTATCAATCATGCTTTCAATAATAGATCTATTTCCTGTATCCTCTAACCAGTTTTCTATCGGTATATTATTAGATAAATCTAATATTTTTTTAATAATTTCTTTTGCTCCATCTATATTTTCTGAATTTTTATTATTTTTAATAGCTATATTATCTAGCAACAGTTTTATATCTTCATGTTCTATATTTTCTGACTTAATAATATATAAGTCTCTTTGGAAGGGATGACTTGCATGAGGTGGGTCTAATCTATAGCTCCATTCTTTGTCATAGTCCTGCCATGAGTTTTTGGACTTAATATGTCCTAGTAAAATTTCAGGGATAGAAATATGGATATATTGCAGAGCTGACTGTTGATTTTTTAATTGCATAGTTAAGTTACTCAAACCATCTTATTAAAATTAGTTTTAAATATTCATATTAATCTCTCAAGTAAATTAATTCTGAAAATGTAATGATATATGTTATTGTTTTTTAATTAAAAAAATTGTTTGCTTGTTATTTTCTCAATAGATCTGGTGTTGTGTTAGTTTACTGTTTTGTACGTTTTGAAATTTTTTGTTATCAGTTAAATTATTTTAACTGTGTTTGTAAAAATATATTGTAGTGTGCCCTTAGGTAATAATGAGTATATCCAATATTTAAAGAGTAAAATTATTAATAATTAAAATTTTTAAAATATTTTAAAAATAATGTGTTTATAAGAAATTTCATTTTTTGATTGATATACATTTAAAAGGATTGATACATCACTTGAGTGGGAAAATATTATAGATATTCTATTGTTATTAAATCCGTTAACTAAAAGCGGTAGTGACTATAATTAAATATAGGAAGATATAACTATGGCTAATACTAGATATGAAGATGATGATAACAATAGAACAGGTACTTCAAATCGTGGATTTGCAAGTATGGATCCTGAAAGAGTACGAGAAATAGCCAGCAAAGGTGGGCGAGCTGCTCACGCGAGTGGTAATGCACATGAGTTTACCTCTGAAGAAGCTCGTGAAGCTGGCCGAGCAGCCCATGCAAGTGGTAACGCTCATGAATTTACGTCTGAAGAAGCGCGTGAAGCGGGTGCATTAAGCCATAAAAATGATGGCCGTAATGGTCGTGGCCGCGGTCGTGATGATGACGACAATGATGACGATCGCGGTGGCCGCTCAGGCGGTCGAGGTCGAAGCCGTTACGACGACGATGATGACGATGATCGCGGTGGCCGTTCAAGCGGACGAGGCCGAGGTCGCAGCCGTGATGACGACGATGATGACGATGATCGCGGTGGCCGTTCAAGCGGACGAGGTCGTGGTCGCAGCCGTGATGATGATGATGACGACGATCGCGGTGGCCGTTCAGGCGGACGAGGTCGTGGTCGCAGCCGTGACGATGATGATGACGATGATCGCGGTGGCCGTTCAGGTGGCCGAGGTCGTGGTCGCAGCCGTTATGATGACGACGATGAAGATGACGATCGCGGCCGTTCAGGCGGACGAGGCCGAGGTCGTAGCCGCGATGACGATGAGGATGACGATCGTGGCCGCTCAGGTGGACGAGGTCGTGGCCGCAGTCGCGATGACGATGATGATGACGATCGCGGTGGTCGCTCAGGTGGACGAGGTCGTGGTCGCAGTCGTGATGACGACGATGATGATGATCGCGGAGGCCGTTCAGGCGGACGAGGCCGTGGCCGCAGCCGTGATGACGATGATGATGACGATCGCGGTGGCCGCTCAGGCGGACGAGGTCGTGGTCGCAGCCGTGATGACGACGATGATTATGATGGCCGTGGTCAAAACTCTCGTAATCAAAAACGTGATGCCTACGGACGTTTTACGTCTTAAGCAGAATGTTTTAAAAACAAAGGAGGCTTTTGCCTCCTTTGTTTTTAGCTTACTTACTGTATTTACTGAGGGAGAGGTTGTAGGCCTTTTACAATATCAAGGTATTCAGAACCGTTTAACCAAAAAGATTTTTTCAAAAAAAGTGTCGTCATAATACTTTCGGCTGCTTCGCTATCTGGATTTTCACAAAATAATCCGTAGCTTTCACCTAAAACCGCATCATTTTCAATTAGGCGAATATAGTAAGCATGTTGCTCATTTGCATAACCTAAAACCGCATCACGTTGATTTTTCATTTCGCATGTCTCCATACCAAAAACTGAATTTAACCAGAATGTTAAGTGTTCAGAATCTCATTTGATAAAAATCAAAAAAACAGTCAGCGATAACGACTATTTCGAAATAGGTTTTGATTTTCTTCAAATTGCCATTTTGGTTAAAACATCCCTGTTAAAAGCAAAATGGATTAAAATCTGATCATGAGATTTATTGTTATGCAAAAAAAATATTTCGTCAACTTGAAAATGTAACTTTTTCAAGTTACATTGTTTGTGTAGGATTTGAACAGTGGAATGGAGGCAATATGCCAAAGAAAAAAGAGTTCGAGCATGGCGGTGCACGAGAAAATGCCGGACGTAAAGCACAGTTCAATGAACCCACCAAAGTCATTCGTGTTCCTGAGTCTCAAGTTAACTTTATCAAAAATTGGTTACTGAATAATGTCAAAACCAATAACTTGACCGACTTTAACTCAAAACTTAATGTCCAACAGGTCCACCCGAATAACGATAAAATCTACCATATTCCTTTGGCAACTGAACGTGTTGCGGCAGGTTTTCCTTCGCCTGCGCAAGATGATATTGAGCAAGCACTCGATTTAAATGAATATTTAATTAGAAATGAAAATGCCACGTTTATTGTCAAAGCCAACTCTTTATCCATGTTAGATGCTGGAATTGATATTAATGATCCGCTTATTGTGGACCGTAGCATTCCCGCTAAATCGGGTGATATTGTGATTGCACTCATCGATAATGATTTCACTGTGAAGCGCTTAATGATTGATAGTCAATTTCATCCACCTAAAGTTTGGCTAAAAGCAGAAAATCCTGATTATCAGAATATTTATATTGAAGAGGGGCAAGAACTGGTTATTTGGGGAGTCGTGACTTATAACCTCAAACGAATGAGATAATTTTTTCTTATATTTATTATTTAAGTTACTGACCTGAAATCGAGGCCAGTAACTTTTTCCTAAGTGACTTTTAAATTTGCCCAATCAATAAGCACGTTGCGATAACGACCATTAAACCACCTGAAAAACGGCCGACTAACTGTGCTGCTTGTGGTCTGGTTTTCAAAATAGCCTCTGAACCATAACCCACCATTAAGTAAATTATCGCGCAGCTAATCATATGGACAACACCGAAGGCAAGAATTTGTGTTGTCACTGTCCATGAAGCAGTAGTGTCAATAAATTGAGGAAGCAGTGCTAAAAAGAGCAAAAAAACTTTCGGGTTTAAGCCACTTACATAAACGCCTTTGGTTGCCCAGCTCAACCATGACTGAGCTTTTTCAGAACCAGACTCGTTCGGAGTAGGAGGGGTAAGTAATAAGTTTATTCCCATCCATAACAAATAAGCAGAACCTGCAATTGTTAGGATCATGAGTGCAGTTGGATTATTTGCTACAAGCAGGCCAACACCAGCCGCCACCAATAAAATCGTAATAAAGTGCCCAAACAGCATACCTGCGACAGCAGGTACGACGACTTTGCCTTTAATCCCTGCGGAAATGGCATAGGCCCAGTCTGCCCCTGGCGTAATAATAAAAAGAATGGAGACACTCCAAAATGCAATAAAAATATTAAAAGCCATATGCTTATCTCGGCAAACTATTTTCCAAAGGTTTCACTCGTGGTTTAGAAAAAATCACTATTTATTCGAGCTTGTTGAAAATAATATGCTCATGTATTTAGAATGTGCTTTTAAATGTTTGCTCATATCACACTCATTTGGGGTAAATTTTTCTAAATGGATCGCACAGATAAAAAGATTCTTGCTGAATTGCAATTAAATGGCCGATTATCTATTACTGAATTGGCAGAAAAAGTCGGTTTGAGCATTTCACCTTGTCATAGACGAGTGAAGGCTTTAGAAGAGTCAGGAGCTATCAAAGGTTATCGGGCAGAACTCGACCCAAACTTAGTTGGATTTGAATTTTCAGCGATTGTTTTTATTACGCTTAAAGAAGGCGATAAACAGGCAGTCGAGAAGTTTGAAAATGCCGTAATTGATATTCCACAAATTATTCAAGCGCAGCGTTTGTTTGGTGAGCCAGACTATTTGCTGCATGTGGTCGCTAAAGATTTGCCAGCTTTTCAGCGTTTGTACGATGAAAAATTATCTGCTATTCCAAGTGTGCAACGACTCATCTCAACCATTGTAATGAAAGATGTGGTGCCTGAACGTTTATTTCCGATTGGCTAAGAATCATCAGATATAAAAAAGAAGCTTTAAAGCTTCTTTTTTAGTTTTAAGAATATTTAAACATCGAGTGTTTTACACAAAGAACAGATCGTGCCGTTATGTTTGTGAGAGAACATAATATCTGGACGTTCATAACCTTGCTCACATACGCGGCAGTGATAAACAGTTGCTACAGGAGTACCTTCAGCATCATAACGTGGTTCTTTAATACCGTCATCGTGTGACTTGATGTAGTATTTTCCTTTGGTTAATAAGCCCATGATTGGTGTTAATACAAAGGCAAGTACAAGTGCGATAAGCGGTGAGTAAGGCGCCAAGAAGCTACCCAGTAATCCGAAGAATGCTGCAATTGATAAGCCTGCTGATACAAGGAACGCAACCATACCGACAGGGTTTACGTTGTATAGCATGTCACGGCGGTATTCTGGTTCTTTCGGTGAAAGTTTTAACACATATTTGTTAATTGAAATATCTGTTGCAACAACCACAACCCAAGCAATCGCAAAGTTTGAATAGAACCCTAAGATTTTACCCAGTACCGCAAACATGTTGCCTTCCATTAAAGCAAGCGCAATTGCCAAGTTCACCATCACAAACACAATACGACCAGGATAATGTTTGCTAATACGAGTGTAGGCACTTGTCCATGCAAGGGAACCAGAGTAAGCATTAGTCACATTAATTTTAATTTGAGAAATAACTACCAAAATCACTGCAAGTGTTAAAGCTGCCCAGCCCGGAAGCATGTCATGAAACGCTGCATTAAACTGTTGAACAGGTTCAGTGCTGTTTACGCCCGGTATTTTAGTAAGTAAATAGAAACCTAAAAATGCCCCAATAATTTGTTTAATCGCCCCTAAAATTACCCAACCCGGACCCGCTGAAATAACCGCAGCCCACCATGCTTTGCTATTTTCTTTTGTTTTAGCAGGCATGAAGCGTAGATAGTCAATTTGCTCACCGATTTGCATGATTAGCGATAAACATATACCAGCACCTAACATGATTGCAGCCATGTCTACAGTTGCAAAACCTTCGTTACCTGTGAAAGTTGCAAACTGGCTGACTAAGGTTGGTTCTTGATAAATCAGATAGGCCACAGGACCAATCATTAGAACGAGCCAAAGCGGGGTAGTCCAGACTTGTAATTTACTTAAGGCTTTCATACCGTAAATCACCAGCGGTATGACCATAACTGTTGAGATGAGATAACCTGCCCAAAGCGGAATACCTAAACCGAGCAATAATCCTTGCGCCATGATTGAACCTTCAAGGGCAAAGAAAATAAAGGTAAAACTGGCGAAAATGATACTGGTCAGGACTGAGCCGATATAACCGAAACCTGCGCCGCGGGTAATCAAGTCAAGGTCGATGTTATAGCGCGCTGCGTAGTAGGCTAAAGGAATGCCAGTTAAGAAGATAATAATCGCTGCAAATAAAATGGAGAAAACAGCATTGGTTGTTCCGTAAGACATACCAATACTGGCGCCAATAGAAAAGTCAGCAAGATAGGCAATACCACCAAGTGCAGTAATAGCGACAACTTTGGGACTCCAGCGCCGAAAGCTGTGTGGAGCATAACGTAAAGTATAATCTTCTAAGGTTTCATTCACTGCTTTTTGTGAATCTGTACCTTGCACAGTGTCCAGATTTGGATGTTCAGATACACTCATAACATCAATCTCCCAATCATTTTCGGTCAATCAACACAAATATTGATCATTGTTTTTTGATGTTTTTGAGTGTGTGATTTTTGGGAAAAATTGAAAATACGTTATTTTGCGTATATGTGCGTATTCGAGAAAATCGCCATGATAAATGACTTTTGGCATAAGGATTGCTGGATTTAATACAGCCACCTGCCAAATACGAGTGTTATGTCAGATTCTTCACGCCCCCAACAAGCGCCGCAACGTGTGATCAAAACACGCCGTGAATATAATATTTGGGTGGCAGATGAAAGCATCGAAGATTATGCGCTCCGCTATGCACCTACCTCAGTAAGAAAATGGTCACCTTGGACCGTTACCAACACCGCAATTTCGACCGTTAGCTTTTTGGCTATGGAAGCCATTGGGGCAACCATGCTTTGGCAGTATGGCTTTAGCAATGCAGTATGGGCAGCAATTGTCGTATGTACCATTATATTTTTAACCAGTTGGCCGATCAGTTATTACGCTGCAAAATATAATGTAGATGTTGATCTGCTTACTCGTGGTGCAGGTTTTGGCTACATTGGCTCGACCATTACATCTCTAATTTATGCGAGCTTTACCTTTATTTTGCTTGCGTTTGAAGCTGCAATTATGGCGATGGCACTTGAACTTGCTTTAGGTATCCCGCAAGTTATTGGTTACTTAATTTCTGCCTTAGTGATTTTGCCTTTAGTAGTCAAAGGCATTGGTTTTATTAATAAAGTTCAGGCGATCACACAACCAATCTGGCTCTTATTGCTGTTGTTACCGTGGTTTTTTGTACTTTGGAAACAACCACAAATTTTAAGTAGTAGCCTGCATTTTGTTGGGGCGGTTTCAAACTCAACTGACTTTAATCTGTATTACTTTGGTGCGGCGTGCACTCTTATTTTTTCATTTGTGATCCAAATTGGTGAGCAAGCCGACTATTTACGTTTCTTACCGCAAAAAGAAAAGAACAGAACTGCATGGCGTTTTGCCGTTTTTCTAGGTGGTCCATCTTGGATTATTTTTGGATTTCTAAAAGTTCTAATGGGCATGCTGCTGATGGTGTTGGCTTTTCAGCTGTTTATTCCTGTCTCTGAACTAGACAATCCGACTTATCTATATTGGGTTGCCTATCAACAATTTATTCCAAATCCTCAGCTTGCATTAATTCTCACATTAGTACTGGTTTGCTTGGCGCAAATTAAAATTAATATGACCAATGCCTACGCTGGTTCATTGGCATGGTCAAACTTTTTTGCGCGCTTAACTCATAGCCATCCGGGGCGAATTGTTTGGCTTCTTTTTAACGTGTTTATTGCCATTATTTTAATGGAAATGGGAATTAGCCATGCGGTTGAACGCATTTTGGGACTATATAGCAATATCGCTTTGGCATGGATTGGTGCCGTTGTTGCCGATTTAATTATCTGTAAACCTTTAGGTTTAAGCCCGAAAGGAATTGAATTTCGCCGTGCTTATTTATATGACATTAACCCCGTAGGTGTGGGTGCCTTAATGATTGCCTCAGTGTTATCGATGCTCAGTTATTTGGGCTTTTTTGGACTCATGGCAAAAGGTTTGGCGAGTTTTATTGCTCTGGGGAGTGCTGTGTTATGCGTTCCTGTTATTGCTTACCTAACCAAAGGGAAATATTACATCGCACGCCAGCCTGAAAAAAATCAGGCGACTTCGGTTGCTAACTGTGTGGTATGTGAAAGGGACTATGAACTTGCCGATATGGCGGGTTGCCCAGCCTATAACGGTACGATTTGCTCTCTATGCTGTTCACTTGAAGCACGCTGCCACGATTTATGTAAACCCGATGCACGTTGGTCAGTACAACTCAAAAAAGCCATCTGGCACTATTTACCAGAACGTTGGGCCAGCCGTTTAAATAGTCGGGTCAGTTTATATTTATTACTGACTTTAGGGCTGTCTATTGTTTTGGCAGTGAGTTTAAGTCTGGTTTATATCCAAGAAAAAACCTATTTAGAAACCATTGATGCGGCAGCCGTTCCTCAGTTATTTACACTGTTTGTCAAAATTTACACCATTTTATTTTTATTGATGAGTGTTGCTGCATGGTGGTTAGTGTTAAACGATGAAAGCCGTCGTAATGCTGAAATTGAGACACACCAGCAAACAGCATTATTGATTGATGAAATTGCTGCCCATGAAGTCACTTCAAAAGACCTGCAAGATGCCAGAATTTCGGCAGAGCGAGCAAATGATGCAAAAAGCCGTTATGTCATTGGCATTAGCCACGAACTAAGAACACCTCTAAATAGTATTTTGGGCTATAGCCAATTGCTTCAAAAACAAGAGCAGCTTTCAGAACAAGGCAAAATGGCGCTCGGGGTGATTAGCCGTAGTGGCCAGCATTTGACTTCACTCATTGACGGTTTATTAGATTTAGCACGCATTGAAACAGGTAAAATTTCTTTAAATGTAGTGGATGTTCATTTTCCAAATTTTATTGAACAGATTATTCAAATGTTTCAGCCACAGTTTGAACAGAAGAATTTACAGTTTGTTTATGAAATTGGAGAGAACCTACCGCACTATGTTCGTACCGATAAAAAACGCTTAGAGCAAGTGCTCATCAATTTACTGGGCAATGCTTTAAAGTTTACGACGAGCGGCACAATTACTTTGAAAGTCGAGTATCGTTTTCAAACGGCTTATTTTGAAATTAGAGATACGGGCTGTGGTATTGCCGAGGCAGATTTAGAACGAATTTTTAACCCGTTTGAACGGGGCAGTAATGTAGTGCAAGGCGGATTTACCGGAACAGGACTCGGACTACCAATTGTAAAATTGTTGGTCGATTTACTCGGTGGACAGTTATCTGTGAGTAGCCAGCTCAATCAGGGTTCACAATTTAAGATTAAGTTTTACTTACCTTCAAAAGAAGTAGTTCATCCAATTTCTAATGTTTACTCCAATCAAATTACGGGTTATCAAGGCGAACGAAAACGAATTTTGGTTGTTGATAATGAAGCGGTGGACCGAGGTTTAGTCGCTAATTTTCTCAAACCTTTGGGATTTATGATTGAAGAAGCCGAGTCGGGTATTGACTGTTTAAGACGTGTACCTATTTTTCAGCCGAACCTGATTTTGATGGATTTAAATATGCCTTTGATGGGCGGGTGGGAAACAGCACGATTATTGCGTCAGAATAATATTACCAATGTGCCGATCTTAATTATTTCGGCCAATGCAGGTGAGCGTGAAGTCAATCCACAAGATGCGGTCTTAAGTGAAGACTTTATGTTAAAACCAATCGACCTCAATTTGTTGCTGAGTAAAATTGGAGACAAGTTAGGCTTGGTGTGGATTGATTCCAAATCAGATGCAAACCTTCAAAATAATGAAGTTCAAGCGCTTGATTTAAACGTGTTTAAGCAGGAGCAAGCTGCTGTTCATACATCAATCCAACAACCAGAAGATAATAATTTGCTCGATTTACCGCAAAGCTTGCAGCAATTAAATGATTTAATTGGACAGGGTTATATTCGAGGAATTCAACAGACTTTAATGCAATGCCGTCAAAATTTTCCGGAGCATAACGAGTTATGGGAACAGCTTGAACAGGCGATTCAAAAGTTTGATTTAAAACACGCGCAACGATTAATTCAGGATAAGTAATGAGTACGCAACATGTTTCTTTTCAGCAAGCTTCACCAAACGAGCAGGCTGTTATTCTGATTGTGGATGATGTGCCGGAAAATTTAGGCTTGCTACATGAAAGTCTGGATCAAGCCGGTTATCACGTGCTTGTCACAACGGATGGGTTAAGTGCAATTGAAATTGCCCACCGATGCTTACCAGATATGATTTTGCTTGATGGGAATATGCCACATATGGATGGTTTTGAAAGTTGCATACAGCTTAAAGCGAGTCCAATTACGCAGTTTATTCCTGTTATTTTTATGACAGGTTTGTCTGAGACAGAGCATATTGTGCGTGGTTTTCAGGTCGGTGGGGTGGACTATGTAACCAAGCCCTTGAATATTGAAGAAGTATTAGCAAGGGTAAAAACACATTTGGCACATGCCAAATTATTGCAACAACAAAAACAGGTCATTGATGCAACGGAAACAGCCATTCTTGCGCTAGATGTTCACGGTAAAATTGTGTGGAAAACCCAAAAAGCCAGTGATTTACTGAATCAATATTTACCCGAATTAGAGGGTTTTGAGGCAGGTTTAAAAGCTTGGTTTTCAGACTTAGAGCGTGAAAAAGACCCTAAAAAATTAACTAGCTGTTCTTATTCAACACCATCTCAGCAATTACAGCTTTTATTGCTTATGCCGTGGCAAACTGAACCAAGTGTGGCAAAAAATTATCTTATCCAGATAAAAACTTCTACGCCAGCTTTGGAAATGGCTGATATTTTGAAATATTGCCCACAGTTGACTCAACGTGAGGCAGAAGTCATGCACTGGTTGTTGTTGGGCAAAACCAATAAAGATATTGCAGAAATCTTGGAGCTTAGCCCTCGGACAATAAACAAGCATTTAGAGCATGTTTTTGAAAAACTTTGTGTTGAAAACCGAACTGCTGCGGTGGCGCATATTAATAGTCTGGTACAAGAGTTTCATTGAGTTAATTGAAGATTGTATTTAAAAAGCATACAGACTCGCTGCTAAAAACAGGCTATTTTTTTACACTTAAATTTGTTCTTATAGATAAAGATATATAAAGTCATTTTTAAATAAATTTGAGCCATAATACGAGGAATTCATTGTGAATATTCAACAAAAAGATGATGCAAAACACGGCAGCTTTAGCTTACTTGATGGTGAAACCGTTGCGGGTGAAATGACTTATACATGGGCAGGCGAAGGCATGCTGATTATTGACGCTACAGATGTAAATGAAAATTATCGGGGACAAGGCGTAGGTCGCCAATTACTTGATGCTTTGGTGGCTTTTGTTCGTGAAAAAGACGTAAAAGTAATTCCGCTTTGCCCATATGCTAAATCGGTTTTTGATAAAGACCCAAGCATTGGTGATGTACTTAGAAAGTAAGCAATAGATTAAAAATCATTTAATAGGAATCGGGCGTTAGTGTCCGATTTTTTTATTCATCTTTGTTTTAGTGAATATGTTTTAAGCGGTTGTCTTCAACTGATTTTAAGGTTTTCGATTGCCAGATCGAATTTATCAAACTTATAGAAAAGCTTATCTAATAAAAATAGTTTTAGACCAATTGGGAAAAAAATAAACTCGTTACACAAATATTTAATGGCTGATGAAAGCTAAATATTTATAGCGTTTTAATATTATTTTTGGAATTTTCCTTGAACTGGCAGTATATCCATAGTGTGTTGCCGCAATTTTTCTCTGCAACTTTGACCACGCTGAAAATCTCAATTATCAGTATTATTTTGGCAATTATTGTAGGACTAATTTGCAGCATTTTAATCACATATCGCGTGCGGGTGCTAAATAGAATTGCCCAGTTCTATATTGAGTTATCTCGAAATACCCCTTTATTAATTCAACTGTTCTTTTTGTATTACGGTTTGCCAAAGCTTGGCATCAAAATCGATGGTTTTGCTTGTGGTGTGATCGGACTGACCTTTTTAGGTGGAAGCTATATGGCTGAAGCCTTCCGAGCAGGTTTGCAGTCTGTTGCTAAAGGGCAGATTGACTCTGCAAAAAGTATTGGTCTGCAACCGATTCAAATTTTTAGATATGTCATTTTTCCTCAAGCACTGGCTATTTCAATTCCGGCAATAGGGGCAAATTGCCTATTTCTAATTAAAGAAAGTTCTGTGGTCAGTGCAATTGCTGTCGTTGAACTGCTTTTTGTCACCAAAGACTTAATTGGCATGGACTATAAAACCACAGAAGCTTTGTTTTTACTCATCATGGCTTATCTGATTATTTTATTACCCGTGTCTATTTTAACCAGTTATCTGGAGCACAGAAGTCGGAAGGTGAGCCATGGAACTTGATTATCTATTTCAAGCGAGTCATCTCGAACGTTTAATGTGGGGACTTTGGGCAACTGCAAAAATTGCATTTATTTCAGTGTTTTTCTCTGCAATTTTTGGCACAGTTTTCGGCGTCATTATGACTTCTAAAAACATAGTCGTTAAATCGCTGTGCCGCCTGTATCTAGAAGCCATTCGAATCATTCCAATTTTAGTTTTGCTGTTCGTGTTTTATTTCGGCTTTGCGACATGGTTTAACTGGCAGTTTTCAGCAATGTGGGTGTGTGTTGTTGTGTTTGTTTTATGGGGTACGGCAGAAATGGGCGATTTGGTTCGTGCAGCCATTACTTCAATTGACCAACATCAACGCGATTCGGCCTATGCGCTCGGACTAACTCATGTTCAAGCTTTGATCTATGTCATTTTTCCGCAAAGTCTAAAACGAGTAACACCAGGCGCGATTAACTTATTTACCCGAATGGTGAAAACCAGCTCTTTGGCAGTCCTGATTGGTGTGGTTGAGGTCATTAAAGTTGGCCAGCAAATTATTGAAAATTCGCTGTTGACCGTGCCGAGCGCTTCTCTTTGGATTTATGGCTTTATTTTTATTTTGTATTTTCTGATTTGCTATCCCTTATCTCGTTTGGCGGCACATTTAGAAAAGGTCTGGGAGTAATTATGCCTTTGTTATCGATACAACAATTACAGAAATCATTTGCACAAAGTCATATTTTACAGGGCATTGATCTGGATGTAGAACAAGGAGAGGTGGTTGTTATTTTAGGTCCATCGGGCTGTGGGAAAAGTACCTTATTGCGCTGTATTAACGGCTTAGAACCGATTCAGGGTGGTGAAATTCGTTTAACTGGCTCAGGTGTACTCGGTAAAGATGTGGACTGGACTAACGCTCGTCAAAAAATTGGCATGGTTTTTCAGAACTATGAGTTATTTGGGCATATGAATGTCATTGACAATATTTTGCTTGGACCCCTCAAAGTACAAAAACGTCATCGTGATGAAGCTGAACAAGTAGCAGATGAGTTGTTAAAGCGAGTGGGGCTATTTGAGCGAAAACTTGATTATCCACGCCAGCTTTCAGGTGGACAAAAACAACGTATCGCTATTGTGCGTTCGCTAGTTATGCAACCTAAAGTCATTTTACTTGATGAAATTACCGCTGCGCTTGACCCAGAAATGGTCAGAGAAGTGCTCGATGTCGTACTCAAATTGGCGAATGAAGGAATGACCATGTTGATTGTGACACATGAGATGTCCTTTGCCCGCAAGGTTGCTGACCGCATTATTTTTATGGATAAGGGCAAGATTATTGAACAGGCTTCACCAGAAGAATTTTTTGAACAGCCGAAAACAGAACGAGCGAAAGCCTTTCTAAATATTTTGTCGTACTAAATTTTTATTATTTGAATCATGAGGAAGTGAATGTTTAAACGTAATTCAATAAAAATATTAAGCAGTCTTGCCGTTGCTGGGGTTTTATTAACTGCATGTAGTAAAACGCCATCAACTGAACAGGCAAACAATAGTCAAGAAGACCATTCTTTAGAACAAGTCAAAAAAAATGGGGTTCTACGAGTTGCTGTTTTTGCTGATGATCCGCCGTTTGGTTATGTAGATAGTGCGGGGAATAATCAGGGCTTTGATGTGGCTTTAGCAAAACGGGTGACTAAAGACTTGCTTGGTGATGAAAAGAAAGTTGAGTTTATTGTGACTGAAGCTTCAAATCGGGTGGAGTTTTTAAAATCAAACCGTGCCGATGTAGTGTTCGCGACATTTACGGTAACGCCAGAACGTAAGGAAGTTGTCGATTTTGCCGAGCCTTATTTAAAAGGTGCTTTTGGTATTGTCTCGCCCAAAGCCAAACCGATTACTGACATTGCCCAATTAGAAGGTAAAACCTTAATTGTAAACAAAGGCACAAGTTCAGATACCTACTTTACCAAGCATTATCCAAAAGTAAATTTACTTAAGTTTGAAAGAAACTCGGATGCTTTTAAAGCCTTAACTGATGGTCGTGGTGACGCAATTTCACAAGATAGTACCTATGCTTTGGCATGGGCTGCGAAGAACCCAAGTTATGTTGCAGGTATACAGTCTATTGGTGATCAAGAGTTTATTGCACCAGCAGTGAAAAAGGGCAATACCCAATTATTGAATTGGCTCAATACTGAAATCAAGCAGCTCAGAACAAGCGGTGAAATTAAGAAAATTTATGATGAAACCTTGAAGCCAATTTACGGTGTCTCGGTCAATCCGAATGTGTTTTTAGATGTAGGCCAATAATTTTCGATATCACTAGAGCAGTGTCTGAAAGTAGGCGCTGCTATTTTTAAATAAGACTTTTACAAGAACGATAGGGTGAAATAATGACAACATTAACATTTCAAAACGTGAAGCATATTTTAGCTGCGTCTTTACTGAGTTTAGGTTTAGTTGCATGTGACAAAGGAACTCAGTCTACTGAAAAAACGGCAGATACTACACAAACCGTGTCGAGTATTGAGCAGATTAAAAAGAATGGTGTGGTACGAATTGGTGTATTTAGTGATAAACCGCCATTTGGATATTTAGATGCTCAAGGTAAAAACCAAGGCTTTGATGTAGAGATTGCCAAGCATGTTGCGAAAGATCTGCTGGGTGATGAAAACAAAGTTGAGTTTGTTTTAACTGAAGCTGCGAACCGTGTCGAATATTTAAAAGCCAATAAAGTAGATATTATTTTTGCAAACTTTACTGTTACATCAGAACGTAAAGAAGTGGTCGATTTTGCTAAACCTTATTTAAAAGTGGCACTAGGTGTGGTTTCTCCTAAAAGTCATCCGATAACCGATGTGGCCCAACTGAAAGATAAAACTTTGTTGGTAAACAAAGGTACAACGGCTGATTCATTCTTCACCAAGACTCACCCTGAAATTAAACTACAAAAGTATGAACAAAACACTGAAACTTTTGATGCTTTAAAAGATGGTCGTGGTGCTGCGCTTGCACATGATAACTTGCTGGTTTTAGCTTGGGCCAAAGAAAATCCAAATTACACGGTTGGCATTACCAATTTAGGTGAGCAGGACTTAATTGCACCAGCAGTGAAAAAGGGGGATAAAGAGTTATTGGACTGGTTAAATCAAGATTTAGAGAAACTGGCGAAAGAAGGCGTGATTCATCAGGCTTATGAAAAAACCTTAAAACCAGTCTATGGCGATACGATTAATCCAAAAGATCTATTGGTTGAGTAATTCTAACAAAGAGGACTCTAGATAGGATTTGCTCGAGCTAGGATTCATCTACAGCCTGCCCATAATTTATAAAGATAATGTTTTTGCAATATTTTTTATAGATGTAAACAGTGGTCAGGTTCTGTAGATGAGAAAGTTTTTTGGTTACTTTTTTCAAAAAAAGTAACAGAATTAGCTGATTGCTTTAGAGATTCAAAGATAGCATTCCATCGTGTTAATTCCTTGAATTTATATTAATTTAACTTAAACAAAGTCGGCTCTGCTGCTAATTTATCTGCCAAATATTGAATCAACACACTCAATTTAGGTGGGACATGTCGTGTTGGTGGGTAGAGTAACCACAGCCCGCCACTGTAATAGGTTTTAAAATACCAATCTGGTAAAACCTGAACTAAGGTACCTTGTTGTAGAGCATGGCGTGCAACGAAGTACGGCAAGCTCGCAATACCTAAATGCTGTAATGCAGCACTCAAACGCACACCCGTATGGTTTGCTGCATAACGTCCACGCACAGCCACACTGATCGATTTATTTCCTTGTTGAAATTTCCATTTTGAGTCACTGGCTTGTTCACCCAAGTAAATACATTCATGCTGCTTTAAATCATGAGGGTGGTTCGGTGTACCGTGCTTGGACAAATATTCAGGTGTAGCACAAACCAAGTGATCAATATCAATGAGTTTTCGACCCATAAGGCCACCGGGTGGTTGCTCTGTAATTCGAAGTGCTAAATCGACTCCATCATCAATGAGATCTACATAGCGATCTTCTAAAAGCATTTGTATATCAATTTTCGGGTAGCGTTCTAAAAATTCGGGTAAATGCGGATGAATCATAAAATGTCCCACAGCTTTTGGAACACTCATACGAATAATACCTTCTGGTTCGACATGAAATTGACCCGAGCTTTCCATGACTGCTTGTGCCGCATTCACCATATCTAAACAGCGTTGATAGACCTGCTGTCCACTTTCACTTAAACGAAGTTTTCGTGTAGTCCGATAGAGTAAGCGGGTGCCTAAAGCACGTTCTAAACGAGCAATCGCACGACTAACAGCAGAAGGTGTTGTACCAAGCTGGCGGGCAGTTTCAGAAAAACTTTCCGACTCGACCACCTTAACGAAAGTCGCCATTTCATTTAACAGAACCAGACTTTGATTTGTGCTCATGAGGCAAAAGTTATTTGGATTTTGATTGGATTATCGCGTCTAAAAAATCGCAATACAATCTTTTAGGTGATTTTCAGGAAACTAAATTGTTATGTGGCAGTTGTATGGACATGAGTTTTTAACACTAGCTCTTATTCACTTTATGGCGGTGATTTTACCGGGACCAGATTTTGTGGTTACGGTAAGACAAAGTGTACGTTATGGCTATTTGATTGGTTGTCTAACCGCAATTGGTATTGGTGTCGGAATTTCAGTACATGTTTTTTATACACTGGTTGGGATTGGCTTCTTGATTCAGCAAAGCGAATGGCTCATGTCATTGATCAGAACAGCGGGAGCAGCTTATTTGATTTATTTAGGATGGCAGTGTTTACGTAGCCAGCCGAATACAAATATTGAGATCAATAGCCAAGCAGACAGTGATACTCCGAGTTTATTTAAAGCCTTTACGATGGGTTTTCTCACCAATGCATTGAATCCGAAAGCCACCATCTTTTTTCTGGCAATTTTTACTACGATTGTAAGTACGACCACACCAATGAAAGTTCAAATCTTTTATGGAGTATGGATGTGTATGGTCAATGCCATCTGGTTTATGGTGGTGAGTGTACTGTTTGCACAGCCTATTGTACGTAAACGGTTTTTGGAGTTTGGAGTGTATTTTGAGAGGGTGATGGGAGCGTTATTAATTGGAATTGCATTGAGATTGATTTGGGGATTGTTTGTTTAATTGCCGTGAGTATTTAATGGGGGTACAGAAGTACGATTTTAGATTGCTTATAGTGTTCAAGGCGTTCATACCTATATTCACTCGTGCTAAATTTCATCCACAGCCTGCCCATAATTTATAAAGATAATGTATTTGCAATATTTTTTGAAAAATGAAAACAGAGAACAGGTTCTGTGGATGAGAAAGTTTTTGGTTACTTTTAAAAAAAAGTAACAGAATTAGCTACTTTCTTTGGAGGCAAAACGGTAAGACTCCGCCGTGATAACCACTAATAATTTTTAGCTCAACCTAAAGTCATCTGCGAACTATTGCATAGCACGACAGAGTATTATCGCTTAAAGTTTTAATTTCTTCAGTCGCCTTCGGCTGGACTTACTTTGGTTTCGCTCTGAGAAGCGTCTAAAGCTTCGTAAGAGCAAAAGCATTGTCATCTGCAAAACCTGTCGACTTATTTCATTTAACTAGTGTTTCACAGAAAAAGAATCTTTTTGATGCTACGCAGGTTGCAGACGACTTTTGCTCGAGTAAATGTGGTGCTAGGACTATTTGAGTTTTAATAGTTTCCTCATTGAAAAATTGAATTTTAATGATGGCAAATTAATTATAAAAAAAGACCGCTCGAAAGCAGTCTTTTTTTAATAAATTTAACTCGTACGTCGATTACGCGTGAGTTGATGTAACACCGAAACCAATAAATCAATTTCTTCCGTCGTATTATAAAAAGCCAAAGACGGACGCACGGTCTGTTCTACACCAAAACGACGTAAAATTGGCTGTGCACAGTGATGGCCAGAACGTACGGCAATACCATGTTGATTTAAAGCTTTACCGACTTGTTCGGTTGAATAGCCTTGTAAAGTAAAGGACATCACACTGGCTTTATGATGTGCCGTTCCGATCAGACGTAAACCAGACACACTACTCAGTGCATTTTGACCATATTCGAGTAGATCATGTTCATAGCGAGCAATGTTATGAATACCTAGACTTTCTACATATTCAAGTGCAGCACCTAAGCCAACAGCATCGGCAATATTTCCAGTTCCAGCTTCAAACTTGTTGGGTGCAGGTTGGTAAACTACTTGTTCGAAGGTCACATCTTGAATCATGTTGCCGCCGCCTTCCCAAACAGGCATGCTTTCAAGTAGTTCTGGTTTTGCATAGACCACACCAATACCCGTTGGACCAAATACTTTATGTCCAGAAAATACAAAAAAGTCTGCATCGAGAGCTTGTACATCGGTAGGGATGTGCGAAACAGATTGCGCGCCGTCAACTAAAACACGTACACCTTTGGCATGGGCAATTTTAATGACTTCAGCAACAGGTGTAACTGTGCCTAAAGCATTCGAAACTTGAGTAATTGACAGCAGTTTAGTGCGCTCATTAATCAGTTTTGGCAACTCTTCTAAAATAATCTGGCCCGTGTCATCCACAGGAATGACTCTTAATTTAGCTCCAGTTTTTTTACTGAGTTGATACCAAGGTACAATATTGGCATGGTGTTCTAAGTGAGAAACGATAATTTCATCACCTTCACCAATATTTTGCTCGCCCCATGTTTTTGCAATCAGGTTAATCCCTTCGGTTGTTCCTCGAACAAAGATAATTTCTTTGGAAGAGGGTGCACCAATAAATCGGGCAACTACATTTCTTGCATGCTCATAGGCATCAGTTGCACGAGCCGCTAACTCATGTGCAGCACGGTGAATATTTGAGTTTTCATGCTGATAAAAATAAGCAATCCGGTCAATCACTCGCTGCGGTTTTTGTGTGGTCGCAGCATTATCCAACCAGACTAGAGGTCGACCATTGACGCGTTCCTTTAAAATTGGGAAATCGCGACGTATGGCATGCACATCGAGTGGTTGAGCACCGCTTGCTACAAAAGTGGGTTGTGATGGTTGATAGTGACTATAACTTTGTCCAGTTTGAGGCAAGTCTAAAAAATAAAATGCAGAGCTTGCCGAACTTTGAGGAGGCTTGTTCGTTGCAAAACGATCTTCCGTCAGCAATGATTTCAGCTGGTCACCATGTGGCAACTGAAAAGACTGTGCAACTGAATAATTATCTTCAACACCTTTAACAGACGGTTCTGCTGTATTGGGAGCAGAAAAATCATTTAAAAAATAATAAGGTGATTTACCTGCACCCGTTGGTAAGCTTGGTTCAATGCGTGGCACGTTGGGTTCACTATGAGCAGCTTGTGGTAAATGTGGCTCAAATGGTGGGCGCGGCAAATTAGCTCCACCAATCACAGGCGCAGACGCTACAATTCGACGTTCAGGGTAGTCTGGCAAATTTGGAATATGCTCAGGATATTCCGGATTGAGACTTTTCTGAAAGGCGATATTGGGCGCACGACCACTGAGTGCAGAAAATGGTTCACCCGGTTGTGGTGGGTGCGGTGGCGCTCCGATAGGTAAGTCCAAGTTAAGGCCCGATGGAGAAGCTGAACTGCTTGAACTTGGTAATGCTGAAAAAAACTCATTAGCAAGTCGAGCAATGGTGGACTCATCAGGGAAGTTGGCTGGTGGGTTAACACCAGTCACTTCAGGCCCCGTTGGACTACCTTGCAGATTACTTGTAGTTAACTGGGTAGTCATGATATTTGTCCACCTCCACATCATCTAACACTGCCAAAGCATCGTCTGTTAATACTGCAAGTGAGCAATATAACGAGATTAGATACGACGCAATCGCGTTACGGTTAATCCCCATAAAACGTACTGAAAGCCCTGGTGACTGTTCACCCGCAAGGCCCGGTTGGAACAAACCAACAATCCCTTGACGCTTTTCACCAACACGAAGCAGCAAGATTTTAGTTTTGCCATCTTCTACAGGAATTTTATTAGATGGAATGAGTGGAATTCCGCGCCATGTAATGAATTGCGAACCAAATAAGCTAACCGTTGGAGGTGGTACACCACGGCGTGTACATTCACGTCCAAATGCTGCAATCGCATCAGGATGCGCTAAGAAAAACCCCGGTTCTTTCCAGACTTTACGTAATAAGTCATCAAGATCATCTGGAGTAGGTGGGCCATTTAAAGTCGAAATACGTTGGTCATCTGTCACACTTGCCAGTAAACCGTATTCAGGGTTATTGATAAGCTCACTTTCTTGACGTTCTTTAATGGTTTCAATCGTTAAACGGAGCTGTTCTTTAATTTGGTCGTGTGGGCTGCTGTAAAGGTCGGCTACACGTGTATGCACATCTAAAACTGTAGATACACCATTTAAAAAGTATTCACGTGGCTCTGGGTCATAATCAACAAAAGTCTGAGGTAAAGTTGCTTCATCACGTTGTGTGCAAGCGACTTGAATATCATCGGTATTATTGACACGGTTTAGGCGATAAATACCTGCTTCAACAGGAATCCATTGAAGTAAGTGAGTCAGCCAGCGGGGAGTAATTGTAGAAAGCTGGGGAGCTGTCTTGGTTGCATTGGCCAGTTGACGGGCCGCATGGTCCCCAAGTGCAAGTTGGGCTTTGTCTGTATTTTTCGCCATGAATCATTTTTCCTTATTACATTGGCTTTTTGAAAATAAAAATTCTAGGATGCATATAAACTAGAATTAGTTCTGGTTTTAAAATTAAAATCGCGTTATAAATTTTTAAAATACTGAGCTTATTAATGAGTTATCTATTTTCTAAATAAAAATATATTTAAACTAGAAATAAGCATTTTATTAATCTGCAATTTCTTTGTTTATTTATCTCCTTATCTATTTATTTCACATCTATAGCTTTTAACCGGCAATATGATTTTTTTGATAAGACTCATTCGGTGACTGTAAAATCTGACTACCTGCAGCAACACTATGGGTTAGCCAAACATTCCCCCCAATAATTGACCCTCGACCAATGGTAATACGGCCTAAAATAGTGGCGCCTGCATAAATCACGACATCATCTTCAACAATCGGATGGCGTATATAATCTTTTTTCAAACCACCATCATCATTGGTTTCAAAGCGTTTTGCTCCAAGGGTCACGGCCTGATAAATACGAACGCGTTCTCCAATCACACAAGTCTCACCAATCACCACACCCGTACCATGATCAATGAAAAATCCTTTGCCGATTTGCGCACCCGGATGAATATCAATGCCTGTTGTAGAGTGGGCCAACTCGGAAATAATGCGCGACAATAAAGGCACTTGGGCATACAGTTGATGCGCAATTCGGTGATAAATAATCGCAAATATGCCCGGATAGCAAAGTAATACTTCATCCACACTATGTGCCGCCGGATCGCCTTCATAAGCAGCACGCACATCGCCGTCTAAAAGGCGCCGTATAGAGGGCAAAGTGTTGGCAAAATCCTGCACAATAGTTTGAGCAAGTTCTTGTGGCTGCTGCACTGGGCTTGAATGACTCAAATGTCGTTTCGCTTCATAATTTAAAGCCAGTTGTACTTGAGCATGTAAAGCTGTTAGTACCCGATTTAAGGTATAGGCAATATAAGAATCTTCAGTTTCCTGACGTAAGTCGGCAGGGCCTAAACGCATTGGAAATAAAATCCCGCACAGGTCATCTAAAATGGCCTTTAAAGCTTCTTTAGATGGAAGTTCACGACCCCCAAATTCTTTGGTTCTATGCTGCTGCTGACGCCAGTCATGCCTTGCTTGTTGTAAACCTTGTACAACCGCATTAATGTTCCATTGAGTCACAAGCTTTCCTTGATTCACTGAAAATTGATTGAAGTATTAGTCTTGTTGCCAAGGAAGTTGGTGGATGCGCCAGCCATTTTTCTGATTACGCTGTTGCTGATCATTTAGATCGCCTTCGAAGCCTTCAAGAACGTTATAAATGTGCTCAAAACCTGCATTAAATGCGGCTTCGGCTGCTTGTGCTGAACGGTTGCCACTACGGCATAACAAAAGAATGGTTTTGTCTTTACCAACTTTTGATTCAAGTTCTTTTAAGAAGCGTGGATTACGGTTAAACGATGTGCCTGTTGCCCACGCAACATGGATACTTTCAGGGACATAACCCACAAATTTGCGTTCTTCATTGGTACGCACATCAACTAAAACAGCTTCGCCTTGTTGTACGAGTTGCCATGCATCAGTAGGTGATAAACTGCCACTAAAATTTAGTTCATGGTCTTTTGCATATTGCTGTGCTTTAGCAAGAATTTCTTCGGCTGAAAAGGATGTATTTGAACCATTTGAGATAAAACTTTGCGGAGTTTCAGTATTTAATTTAGCGTTCATTGAATATATCCTTATCTTTGATTCAGATTGTTAAGGTTCAATTTACGCGGTTTTAAATATAAGCAAAAATAAGGAATATCTATTTATATATATTATTTTGATAAATAAGAAGAGTGTATATTTTTTGCAGAGCGGTATTCATTAATCTTATAAAGTTATTAAAATAAAGTAGATTTAAGAAATTTTATTATTTAGTAAAAACCGTGAGAATTAAATAATCCACACGGTTTTAAAAATTAAGCAAATCCACCATTTACACGAATGACTTGAGAGTTTACCCAGCGCCCATCTAGACCAGCCAGCATGGCAACTACACTGGCAATTTCTTCAGGTGTTCCGATTCTTTCCAATGGAGCGAGTTTTGCAATTGCTGCTACTTGCTCATCAGTTTTTCCATTGTAAAAAAGGTCAGTACCTGTCGGGCCGGGTGCAACGGCGTTTACGGTAATATTTCGGCCGCGTAACTCATTTGCTAACACATGTACCAAACCTTCGACACCTGCTTTTGAAGCAATATAAGGACCATATGCCGGAAAAGATTTGGCAATTACACTGGTTGAAAGCGCAATAATCCGACCACCATCTGGCACTGTTTCGGCCGCATGCGCCAATATTAAAAACGCACCACGTAAATTGGTATGAATCACTTTGTCGAAATCTGGCAGGTTTTCAGGTGTAATTTTTGCCATAGGCATAATACCGGCACTATGAACTACCACATCTACTTGACCATTAATCACTTTTGCTTCTTGAAATAAACGGCTCACCTCTTGTTCATTTGCAACGTCCGCTTGAATAGCTGAGGCTTGACCACCTTGCTCAATAATATGTTCTACAGTGGCTTGGGCATGCACTTTATTGCCAGCATAGTTAACAATCACATAAAAACCATCTTGAGCTAAACGTTCTGCAATAGCACGGCCAATACCACGTGATGCGCCAGTAACCAGAGCTGTTTTTCTTGAAATATTCATTTTTAGATTGCCTGTTTGAGTAAGTATGGCTTATTTTAATAATATAGAAATATGGGATAAATCATCAGAATTGGATAAGATAATTCCATATAAATTAATAATGGATAGGGTTAAAAGCGAGCACTATGGATAAATTTGATACCTTGCAACTTTTTACCCGCATAGTAGAGCTGGGTAGTTTTAGTCAGGCAGCCGATCAGCTAAATATCCCACGTGCTACAGCAAGTAACGCCATTAAAGAGTTAGAGAGTAACTTACAGTGCCGTTTATTAGAGCGGACGACTCGGCATGTAAGGCCATCACTAGATGGACAGGCATTTTATGAGCGTTGTACACAAATATTATCGGAACTTGATGATGCCGAATCATCTTTACGCAATGTAATTGCTCAGCCCCGTGGTTTATTACGTGTCGATTTATCAGGCGCACATGCGACTAAAATTGTTTTACCCAATATCGACCAATTTCATCAGTTGTACCCCGACATTGAACTGGTAATTAGTACGGGTGATCGCTTGGTTGATCTGATTAGGGAAGGGATAGACTGCGTGGTGAGAGCGGGACGTTTGGATGATTCCACTTTAATTGCTAGACATTTGGTCGATATGCCGCAAGTGATTTGTGCAAGTCCTGACTATTTAAATAAACATGGAACACCACAGCAACCAGAAGATTTATTATCACATTATTGTGTCAATTTCTTTTCGACATCAGGCGGGCGGAATTATCCATTTGAATTGATGGTGAACGGCAAAAAACAAGATTATTTTTTGAAAAGCTGGATCGCGGTAAATGATGCTGAAAACTATGTATTATCTGCTTTACGTGGGGCAGGTTTAATTCAGGTCCCGCGCTATCATGTAGCGAATGAGTTAAAAGACGGGCAGTTGGTTGAGGTTTTATCTGAATGGCAAATCCCGAAGATGTCAGTTTCTGCTTTATATCCGCAGCATCGGCAGCTCTCGCCACGCGTACGCGTTTTTGTCGCTTGGCTGAGTGAGTTATATACAGGCTATTTTTCAAAATAACGATAGCATAAACGTATAGGTAGAATGCTCTCTAGCACATATAAAATTTTGGTGAATATGTGATTGAATTACCCAATGCAAATGATTGGATCGTCAGAAATTCTGACCCTAATAGTCTCGAACGAATCGAAGCCTTTTTTACCGATCATGCTTATGAGTCGCATCGCCACGATACTTTTGCCATTGGTCGAACATTAACAGGTGTTCAAAGCTTTCATTATCGTGGAGAGATGAAACATAGCCAGCCGGGAATGACGATGGTTTTGCATCCTGATGAAAAACATGATGGAGAGTCAGGTAGTCGAGACGGTTTTAGATATCGGATGGTGTACGTAGAACCTGCAACTCTACAGGAAATTATGAAGGGCAAACCTTTACCATTTTTTGAAAATGGCTTGAGTCAGGATCCTCGGTTATTTAAGGCAACTGATGTTCTATTACAAGGGATGGATCACCATATTGATCCATTAGAAAAACAAGATGCTTTATATGATTTGGCAACCACACTTTACGAAATTTCTGGTAATAATCAGCGTACCTCACATGCTTATGACTATGTTGCAGCGGAGCGCGCTAGAGAATTTATACATGCCTCTTTATATGAAAATATCTCTTTAGATGATATTGAAAAAAATGTGGGACGAGACCGTTGGAGCCTTTCACGGGACTTCCGATTGCTATTTGGTACAAGTCCACATCGATATATGACTATGCGCAGACTGGAAGTTGTGAAGTCCTGTTTGATGTATGGAGAGTCCTTAACTCAAGCTTCATTGATTGCAGGATTTTTTGATCAAAGCCACATGACACGTCATTTTTTAAAAGCATTTGGATTGACTCCAGCCAGATGGCGGATGATCAATAAACTCTCTTCATAAACAAAAGCCAGCCTGTTTAGGCTGACATAGACTTTATCTTAAATTAGCTGCATACCTTTCAAAAAATCATAAAGCATAAATATGCCGGAAATGATTAGCATCAATCCCATGGCTCGGTTTATACGATTAAACCAGATTTTATTTTTAATTTTTTTACCTAACACAGCACCTGCCCAAGAGTAAAGGCAGGGCGCGCCAGCTGCACCCAGTGAAATGAGCAATGATACGAAGAATATTTGAACGCCAATGATATGTGTAGTAGGGTACATAATGGTTGTAACAGGCAAAATGACTAAAATCCCTTTGGGGTTTAAAGCTTGTATCCAAAAACCATTCCAGAACGAAAGCACCTGAACTTCAGTGGTCTCATTACTCAGATCGATATCTGACTTTAACATTTGGTATGAAAGATAAAACGTATAAAGTGCACCAAACAACGCAATATAGTGCAAGGCATTTTGTGGAATGATTGCAGCCCCAAGATATCCAAAAATCATGAATAACATCAGCATTGCACAACCGACGCCTATAAAAAAATAAATCGTTTTTTTGAATTGTCCGGTAAGCCCAGCATTTAGCCCCATAAAATTTACTGGACCGGGGCTATACATCACACTCAAGGTATAAAAAAAGATTTCCATAACGTATCTACTGAAACAAAAACAACCCAGCATAGTGACTCGTAAATTTAGGGTCTTGTACGTTTGTGATAGCTCCTGCACAAACGTACAAGACGAGAAAAATCCGAATGAGTCATGATGAGCGGTCTAAAATAAACGATTCAGGAAAGAGATTTATGTTTGACACAAAAATTGCGCTGATTGTCCGTAATGATCTTGCGACGTGGCAGAGATTAAATGTGGTGGCTTTTTTGGCAACGGGGATTGCCTCTGCTGTACCTGAAATGCTGGGGAAACCTTATATCGATGCAAATGGCTATGAGTATGGCAACATGCTAGGGCAACCGATGTTGGTATTTGAGGGGGATTTATCTGGTCTACAAAAAGCGCATAGGAAAGCAATTGAGCAAGATTTAACGATAATTCCCTATGTACATGCTATGTTTTCTACAGGCAATGATGAGGATAATCGAGCTGTATTTTTGGCCGAAGATGCGAATCAATTAAATTTGGTTGGGCTAGCATTAAGAGGACCTAAAAAGGCAGTTGATAAGGCAATTAAAGGACTTTCTTTGCATCAATAAGATTTTTATTGGAAGAATGATAAAACCCACTTTTTGAGCAAAAGTGGGTTTTATTTAAAAAATGATGATTAAACTTTATCTTGCGTCTTGGTCTCAAAATCGCTGGCATCATGGCGTTCATGCAACTGTGTGGCTAAATCACCAAAGGTACGGTTGACCATACGGCCACGTTGTACCGCAGGGCGCGCTAGAATCGCATCTGCCCAGCGCTGAACATTTTTATATTGATCGACACCTAAAAACTCCGCGCCGTTATATACCCAGTTTTTAACAAGACCGCCATACCAAGGGAACGCTGCAATATCAGCGATGCTATATTCAGAACCAGCCAAATATTCGTTTTTTGCCAGATGCTGATCTAATACATCAAGTAAGCGTTTTGTTTCCATGGCAAAGCGGTTAATCGCATATTCAATTTTAACAGGGGCATAAGCATAAAAATGTCCAAAACCACCACCTAAGTAAGGTGCACTGCCCATTTGCCAGAATAACCAATTGAGGCATTCAGTACGTGCAGCAATATCAGTCGGAATAAACGCTTTAAACTTTTCAGCCAAGTAAAGCAAAATTGAGCCAGATTCAAATACTCTTAATGGTGGGTTTTGGCTATGGTCAACTAACGCAGGAATTTTAGAGTTTGGATTAATTTCTACAAAGCCACTACCAAATTGCTGTCCTTCACCGATTTTAATCAGCCATGCATCATATTCAGCATCTTGGTGTCCTAGAGCTAAAAGCTCTTCTAATAAAATAGTGACTTTTTGACCATTAGGCGTTGCTAAAGAGTAGAGCTGGAGCGGATGTTTCCCTACTGGAAGTGTATGTTCGTAGCGAGGGCCTGAAGTAGGTTGGTTTAAATCGGTTTTTTCTCCAGTCCATTGCCAAACTTGTGGAGGAATATAGTTTGAATCACTCATTTTTTATCTCGTGTTTGGTGTAAATATAAGGATTTATTTATGTCGTAAGGCAAGCCATTTTTGTACGGTCAGTCTTTGCCATTGCTGTAATGCATAGTTTTTTAAACGTTTTGGTACAGCATCACCATTTTGAATAAGGCGTTGCAACATAAGGGCGAGTTCAGCATCCACAATGCTCCATGAACCAAAAAGAAATTCGGCATCAGACGCAAGAAGTTTTTCTGCAACAAAGAAAAGTTTCTCGGCTGCTTTTTGGCCTTGTTCAGAAAGTGGATTAGAGGTGGGCTGAATAAAAATAACATCGGTTGGACGCTCAGTTCTTAGTGCAACTAAGTCCGATCGGAGCCATGCCTGAATTTGTCTTGCTCTTGCGCGTGCTTGAATATCTTTCGGATAAATAGCTGTGTTTGGATAAAGCTCTTCAAGATATTCCAAAATGGCGGAGGATTCTGATAAGGCAAAATCGTTATGCTCGAGTACAGGCACTTTGGCAGTTAATGACTTTGCTACATAAGATTTTTCAAACTGGCCTTGTTGGCCTAAGTTAATGGTCGCAATTTCAAATGGAATTTGTTTTTCATGTAGCCCTACAAAAACTGTAAACGCATAGGGGCTTAGAAATTGTGAATCTGTGTACAGCTTAAAATGTTCATTATTCATTGTTATTGTCCATGTCATAAAACAATCGGATCTAGTCTAAGTGAGCTGATCCAAGATTGGGTAGCTTTTTTGTGGAAAAGCTTTATCGGTTTTTGAATTAAGCCATTTCAGTGTTCAACGTTAGGGCTTAATGTGCTGAAAATGTTGACGAACAATACTAAGCCACGCCTGTACCGCTGGTGAGACGGGAAGATTCTTTTTCCAAGCCATCACTAAGTGCCATTGAATATTTGGTTTCTCAAGTGGCACTGCTGCAAATAAAGTCGGGTCAAGCATGTCGGTATAATATTGAGGAAGAAGTGCGATCCCCATACGTTGTAACACCATGTCTGCTAAGAGGTGCCATTGGCTGGTCCGGCACGCAATGGTTGGGTAGAAACCATGCTGCTTACATGCATCGAGAATAATACTGTTTAAAGAAAAATTTTCAGGAAACATTAAAAATGATTGGTGTTGTAGCTCTTCTAGATTTATTTTTTTGCGGGTTGCCCAAGTGGCATCACGGCGTAAAAGGACCATTAAAGGGTAGTTACATAACTCGATGCTATTAAAAGTTTGTTCATCAAAAGGCTGCAATAAAACGCCAACGTCTAGTTCATTGTTAAGTAAAGCTTGTTCAATACCACGTGAACCCACTTCCATAAAAGCCAATTCAATATCTGGCAATTGCTGATGATAATCAAACAGGGCAGTGGTTAGGAGCTGTGAACCTAAAGGTGGAACGCCGAGTTTTAAAGTTCCTGTTTTTAATTGTTGATAGTTTTCAATTTCAAGAAAAATGTTCTGTTCTGCCTGAAGAAGCTCGACCGCATGTTGATATATGCGCTCTCCAATTTCGGTTAATTCAATTTGTCTTTTTCGTCCATGATCGGGTTTAACCAAAAGCTGTACCTGAAGCTGCTCTTCAAGCTGCTGTAATATTTTACTAATGGTGGGCTGAGTCAGATATAACTCTTCAGCAGTATGGGTAAAACTTTTAGTTTTTACCAGCGTAACAAAGCACTGTAATGATTTTAGTGAAAGCATAATAAAGAATAAATTATTCCATTTTGGAATAATATTAACATGAATAATTCATATTTAGCAGGTCTAACCAAGCTAGCATAATAGTGTAGTTAACCATCTAATTTCGCAAAATGAGTACTGAATCTGCTTCTGGAACACCCAAACAACCTTCACTTTTAGTTTTAGTTAAACAAATTTTGATTTTGGCTGGATTTTGGTGGATCGGGTATCTTTTACATCAAAAGCTCGGTGTACCTGTCTCGGCAGGTATTTTAGGTATGTTTTTATTACTTTTATGCCTGTTCTTTAAAATTATCAAAATGGATCAGGTGGCAATGGGAGCAACTGTGGTTTTAGGTGAGCTATTACTGTTTTTTGTGCCTGTAGTCGTTGCCGTAGTTCAGTATAAAACCTTGTTTATGACCGAAGGGTGGCAAATTGTCTTGAGCATTGCGGTTGGGACCATTTCGGTCATGCTCAGTACGTGCCTGACGATTCACTATTACAATCGTTTGAAAGCTTATTTACAGGCTCGAAAACGTCTTCAACATAAGCATATCTAAAGAGCAAACGACATGAATATCTGGTCAATTCTTTGTCTGATCTGGACTTTGGCAGCCTATATTGTGGCAAAGCGGATCTATCAGAAAAATCCAAAACTTTGGTTGTCACCCGCGATTAGTGTGCCTGTACTCACCATCATTTTGATGACGATTTTTGGAATTTCATATCAAACTTATGCTGAAGATACGCAGTGGATTGTTAATTTATTAGGGCCTGCAACGGTTGCGTTTGCTGTACCGATTTATCGTTATCGGGAAACGATTCGTAAAAACCTTGGAGTCCTTTCAATTGCGATTATTGTGGGGATGAGTGTAGGTGTGATGTCAGCCTATGAGATGGCTCAGTGGTTCCACTTTAGCCCAGAAGTGACCAACAGTTTAATGGCACGTTCTATTTCAACACCTTTTGCCATGATTTTAGCCGAAGATATTCATGGTTCGGCAGCATTGGTTTCACTATTTACCGTTATTACTGGTTTGGTCGGTATGATTTGCGGCGATGCGATTTTAGCGATTACTAAAATCCGTTCTAACGTAGCAAATGGGGCGGCCTTTGGTAATGCAGCCCACGGTTTTGGTACAGTTAGAGCACAGCAGCGCAATAGTGAAGAAGGGGTAATTGCCAGTTTAACCATGGTTATTGCCGGTATTTTAATGGTACTGATTGGACCATTTGCGATTCATCTATGGCTGTTATTGTAGGCTTTGTCTAAGTCGGCTTGTCATATTGTTGAATAATCTTTGATAGTTTTTTTATGGCTTGTTGCATCAGTTCGGGTTCAAAATCGCCTAAGCCGACAATTAAACCCGAACGTTGCCGCTCTTTTGAAAATGTCGGTGAAATTGCTTTGATGGCAATGCCTGCATCGATTGCCGAACTTGCAACGTAAATATCATTAATATGCTGAGAAAGCCATAACACCATATGCATGCCTTGATCGCCCGGCTGTAACCAAGCCAGTTCTCGAGGTATGTATTTTTCAATCAAGCCAATAATGTATTCTCGAACTTCTGCATAGACATTTCGAGTACGTCGAATATGTCGTTCCAAATAACCCTCTTGAATAAAAGCAGCCAAAACGTGCTGGTCAGCTGCAGGTGGATGTCGATCAATTAAGACTCTAAGCCCACAAAAAGGTGCTACCAATTCTTTAGGTAATACTGCATAGCCAAGTCTAAGGGAAGGAAATAGTACTTTGCTGAAAGTACCCAGATAAATGACTTGGTCGGGTGCCATGCCTTGTAAGGATGGGAAGGGCTGACCGTTATAACGGAGTTCGCTGTCATAGTCATCTTCAATGATCCATGCATTTTGTTGTTTTGCCCAAGCTAATAAAGCTGTACGTCTTGCTAGACTCATTGGCATACCAAGTGGATATTGGTGAGACGGTGTCACAAAAGCAGCACGGGCATGTTTAGAAAGTTTAATCCCAGTTTCAACTTGAATACCTTCTTCATCAACAGGAACACGTACCATTTGAATGTTTTGCACAGTATGCTCAAAAATGGCTGTTGTACCCCGATAAGCTGGATCTTCAACCCAAACTTCATCTTTCGCCTCAAATAAAATTTGGCTGCAAATATAAAGTGACTGTTGAATACCAGGTGTAATCACAATTTGGTTAGGTTCGCAGTGGACAGAACGTGACCGTCGTACATAGTCTGCTATAGCAACTCTCAGCGATAATACACCTTGCGGTTCGCCATAACCCGAAGGGGCACCTGCACCTCGTGATCTATATTTATTACCAAACTTACGCCAGATGTCGCTCGGTTGAGTACGACCGACGGGGACAGATACCGCAAAAGGAACATGAGGAAGTGGCTTAAATTCATCAAGCACGTTGGCATAAGAACGTGCCGATTTGGTTAAAGATATCGAGTTAGGTTTATTTTCTTTTGATGAATGTTGTATTACAGATGTTTTAACCAAAGCATGAGACACATAGGTGCCAGTTCGTGGTTGAGAGTCAAACACACCTTCAGCTAAAAGCTGATCGTAAGCTTCAATAATGGTTCCGCGAGCGACACCTAGGGTTAAAGCCAATTCGCGTGAAGAAGGCAACGGATCGCCAGGCTGTAAATCACCACTTTGTACAGCTTCGCGTAAAGCTTGAGTCAGTTGAGCACTTATCTTTCCTTGGCTTTTATCAATCTTTGCAATAGACGGAAGTTCAACAACTTTTGCCATTCTTGCCATAATTCTGGTCTACTTAAAAAAATACAAAGTGGTTCTTTTTAATAAACCACAGAAACCAGAAAATTTACAACACAAAATATAAATAACCCTGATATTTACAGTGAGGTTTTAGTCATGTATATCCCTGATGATTTTGCAGAAAACCGTTTGGATGTGTTGCATTCTCTTATTACCGAACATCCATTTGGAGTGCTTTTTACTCATGGAAGTAATGGCTTAGATGCAAATCATCTTCCATTCGAGTTGCAGGAAAATGAAGGGGAATTTGGCATGCTACATGCCCATGTGTCACGAAATAATTCTGTTTGGCAGGACATTAAAAATGGAGATGAGGTAATTGTCGTGTTCCAAGCAGGCGATGCTTATATTTCACCAAACTGGTATCCATCTAAACATGAACAGCACAGACAAGTACCGACATGGAACTATAGGGTTGTGCATGCTTATGGCAAAGTGACAATTCGAGATGATGAACGTTACGTTCGCGGTGTTGTGGCTCGTTTAACCCGTACTCATGAAGCATCTCAACCTGAACCATGGAAAATGTCCGATGCACCAAAGGACTATCTTGAACCGATGTTAAAAGCCATTGTAGGTATTGAGATTGAAATTACCAAGCTACGAGGAAAATCAAAACTTGGGCAAAACAAAGAACGCCGAGATATTTTAGGCGCGGCAGATGGCCTATCGAAATCTGGTCATCAAACCATAGCGAATGCCATGTACAGTGTGGCTGAGTTAAATAAATAATTTTGAAAATATAAAAGCTTAATATCAATTGAGGAGATAAAGATGCCTTTGACTACACCTGTTGAGTTATTGGGTGAACACGTTATTTTAAAGCCGCTAGATGTAACTCAAGCTGAAGCGCTCAAAGAGGCCGTTTGCGATGGGGAACTCTATAATCTTTGGTATACCCGTGTGCCAAGACCTGAACAGATGACTGCTGAAATTGAAAGACGTCTTGATTTGCAAAAATCCGGCTCTATGTTGCCATTTTATATTGAAGACCGAAAAACGGGACGAGCGCTGGGCATGACAACTTTAATGCATATTGAAGAAGCCCATCGCCGTGTAGAAATTGGCTCAACATGGTATCGAAAGTCTGCACAACGTACGCCTGTAAATACTGAATGTAAAAAGCTATTGTTGGCTCATGCATTTGAGACTTTAAACTGTATTGCGGTTGAGTTACGCACATCTTCTTTAAATGTTCAAAGTCAAGCCGCGATTGTACGCTTGGGTGCAAAGCTAGACGGTGTGCTAAGAAGCCATCAAATTGTGAAAGATGATATTTTGCGGGACACTCACGTTTACAGCATTTTAAAACATGAGTGGCCTGCGGTTCGCCAAAATCTGGAATGGATGTTGAATAAACCGCGCTAAAAGGAATTTTAAGCAAGCTGTTTTTCTCTTTTTTGGCTTAGCCAGAAGAGAGAAGCTGTGATAATCATTAACCTGAAGTTAATAACAACTCATCTAGGTTGATTGATCGAAACTCCATAAAGCGTTTTTATAGATTCAGAACAAAACTGCGATCTATAGGTAAGCACATGGAAGGATCAGTTCAGAATAAAGAACGGTTATGGACAAAGCGGCGTCATGCCAAACAACTAAAACTAGAGATGGCAAACCAATATACCGATGGTGTGGTCATTCCAACTCAGGACATTATTAAAGTTTTAGAAACCTTAATTACACCGGGTGACAAGGTTGTACTCGAAGGGAATAACCAAAAACAAGCAGATTTCTTATCGCGCTCTTTGGCTCAAACCAATCCAGATATTTTGCACGATTTGCATATGATTATGCCAAGTGTCGGGCGTTCGGAACATCTTGATCTGTTTGAAAAAGGGATTGCGCGTAAGCTCGATTTTTCTTTTGCTGGCCCACAAAGTTTACGTATTAGTCAGTTAATTGAAGATGGTTTACTAGAGATTGGTGCCATTCATACCTATATCGAGTTGTATTCACGTTTGGTGGTCGACCTCATTCCAAATGTGGTGCTCTCGGCGGGTTTTATGGCGGACCGCCAAGGCAATATCTATACAGGCCCTAGCACCGAAGATTCTCCAGCACTTATTGAACCGGCGGCTTTTAGTGACGGTATTGTGATTGTTCAGGTCAATGAACTGGTCGATGACGTTTCAGATTTACCACGTGTCGATATTCCTGCTTCTTGGGTTGATTATGTGGTGGTGGCAGATCAGCCATTTTATATCGAACCGTTATTTACTCGTGACCCGAAACACATCAAGCCAGTGCATGTGCTTATGGCGATGATGGCAATTCGCGGAATTTATGAAAAGCATAATGTGCAATCGTTAAACCATGGTATTGGTTTTAACACTGCGGCAATTGAACTGATTTTACCGACCTATGGTGAGTCTTTAGGTTTAAAAGGAAAAATTTGCCGAAACTGGACATTGAATCCGCATCCAACCTTAATTCCAGCGATTGAAACAGGTTGGGTTGAAAGCGTCCATTGTTTTGGTACTGAACTCGGTATGGAAAAATATGTTGCTGCTCGTCCCGACGTTTTCTTTACAGGTCGTGATGGCGCTTTACGTTCCAACCGCATGATGTGTCAGCTTGCAGGTCAATACGCCGTTGATCTATTTATTGGCGCAACGTTGCAAGTTGATGGCATGGGGCATTCTTCGACTGTTACCAAAGGTCGTTTGGCTGGTTTCGGTGGTGCACCAAACATGGGGCATGATCCGCGTGGCCGTCGTCACGATACGCCAGCATGGCTAGATATGCGCTTGCAAGGTGCCAATGAAACAGAAACCTATTTGGCACGTGGTAAAAAGCTGGTGGTGCAAATGGTGGAAACCTTCCAAGAGGGTGGCAAGCCAACTTTTGTAGATCGCCTTGATGCGATTGATGTTGCTAAAACTGCAGGCCTACCTTTAGCTCCGATCATGATTTATGGCGATGATGTCACTCACTTACTCACCGAAGAAGGCATTGCTTATCTATATAAAGCAAGCAGCCAAGAAGAACGTCAAGCCATGATTGCTGCGGTAGCAGGTGTGACCAGTATTGGTTTAACTCAAGATCCGAAAACAACAGCACGTTTGAGAAGTGAAGGTCTGGTTGTATTCCCTGAAGATTTAGGTATTCGCCGTACCGATGCCACACGTGAACTTTTAGCGGCGAAAAATATTGCCGACTTGGTGACATGGTCAGATGGCTTATATCAACCCCCTGCAAAATTCAGGAGTTGGTAATGATGGCACAAGTTCAATATCAAACGCTCAGCGATAGTCAGCTTTTGGCAGATATGGCGGTCGAAGCGTTAATTGATGAAGTTAATCTGACACCGAAACCAGCATTGGTTGATCGTCGTGGCAGTGGTGCGCATGATGACCTGACTTTGGAATTAATGGAGCGCTCTGCGAAAAGTTTAAGGCCTATGTTTGATGCAATGGCCCAAGCTGCAAAGCATCATGGAAAAGTCTGTTTAGCTTTGCGTGAAGACATTGGAGAAATTGGCCGTCAAGGTGAAAAGAGCATGATGTTGGCGACAGATGGTGTAAATACACATCGCGGCGCAATTTGGGCTTTGGGTTTAATGGTTACGGCAGCAGCATTGGCGCGCACGAATCAACAGTATTTATCGGCTGTTGAGCTATGCCAGTTAGCAGGCCAGATTGCCCAGCTTGAAGATCGCTTTATTCCAAAGCAGGCTTTGAGTCATGGTCAAGAAGTACAGAAAAAATTAGGCATCTTAGGTGCCAAAGAACAGGCACAACAAGGCTTTCCAACTATTGTGAAATTTGGTTTAAAGCAACTTTATCAAAGTCGTGGTAAACCCATGAAAGAAGAGTTCGCTCGCTTAGATGCCTTACTTGCCATGATGACAGATTTGACCGATACCTGTGTGCTTTATCGCTCTGGCACATCTGGTTTAAAGCGTATGCAACAAGGTGCTCAGCAAGTATTGGATTTGGGCGGTAGCTCAAGCTTAGAAGGTCGACGTGCCTTGCATCTTTTAGAGATTGACCTGCTTCGGATGAAAGCTTCCGCTGGTGGTGCCGCAGATTTGTTGGCAGCAACACTATTGATAGATCGTGTTGAGCAGACATCTGTCAAAAAATAAAGAGGGATTTTGATTATGGAAACACTTCATTTTGAATTTGTGGCCACAGAGCCATCTGTAAAAAAAGCATTGGTAGGATGTGTTGGTTCGGGTGATTTAGAAATTTTGATGGAACCTGGTGAAACTGGAAAAGCTTCTATTCAAGTGGTGACTTCAGTAGATGGTAGTGCTGCACGTTGGCACAATCTTTTTGAACGGATTTTTACTGCGCAAATACCACCAGCGGTCAATATTGATATTCATGACTTTGGTGCAACTCCCGGTGTCGTTCGCTTACGTCTGGAACAAGCATTAGAGGAGATTGCTCATGACTGATATTCAGAGTTTGTTAAATAAACAAGATTTTATTGAACTCAGTGCAAGAGAACGCGTTAAAGCGCTATTAGATGAAGGGACTTTTCGAGAGTTACTCGACCCATTTGCACGTGTTATGTCGCCTTGGCTCGTTAAGCAAAATATCGTACCGCAAGCCGATGATGGGGTAGTGATTGCAAAAGGATCTATTCAAGAACGCCCAGTGGTTTTAATTTCAATTGAAGGTTTATTTCAAGGTGGAAGTTTAGGTGAGGTGGGGGGCGCCAAAATTGCAGGTGCCTTAGAACTTGCGGTTGAAGACAATCTGAAAGGTATTCCAACAGCGGCAATTTTACTATTAGAGACGGGCGGCGTTCGCCTACAAGAAGCAAATCTGGGTTTGGCTGCAATTGCTGAGATTCAGGCTAGCATTGTGAACTTACGTCAGTATCAACCCGTCATTGCTGTAGTTGCAGGCAGTGTAGGGTGCTTTGGCGGTATGTCAATTGCGGCTGGCCTATGTAGCTATATTGTAATGACACAAGAAGGGCGTTTAGGCTTAAATGGCCCGCAAGTAATTGAACAAGAAGCTGGTGTTCAAGAATATAACGCCAAAGATCGCCCATTTATATGGAGTATTACTGGTGGTAATCAGCGCTTCACTAGTGGTTTGGCAGATGCTTATGTAGACGATGATCGCCAGAAAATTCGTCAGCAAGTCATCGATTATTTAACTCAAGGCGTACCTCATCAGCATCGTAGTTCAAATTACACATTCTATTTAGAAAAGCTGCAACAAGTTGATACTGCTGAGCAGATTACCCCAGCACAGGTTCAAGCTTTGTATCAAGGAGAGCAAGCATGAATATCGCCGTTGATACATTAAAAGCATCTACTCGTGGTGCACATTGGTTTAAAGCATTTACACAGGACTTTAAGACAGTTGAAGGTTTTCCAGCTTCTGTTTGGGTAGCTGATGGTCAGATTGATCAGCAAGCGGTACGTGTTATTGCAGTTGTCCAAGACAGCAATAATCTGTTCCCACGCGCGAGACAAGGTGAAGTTGGACTGCTGGAAGGTTGGAGTCTGGCAAAAGCGGTTGATGACGTGATTCAAGTCGATGCACAGGCTGAAACTAAACGCGCTATTTTATGTTTGGTTGATGTTCCAAGTCAGGCCTATGGACGCCGCGAAGAATTATTAGGTATTCATCAAGCTTTAGCAGGTGCAGTAGATAGTTATACCAGGGCCAGATTGGCAGGCCATCCTATTGTGAGTTTATTGGTTGGTAGGTCGATGTCGGGTGCTTTCTTGGCGCATGGATACCAAGCCAATCGTATTATTGCCTTAAAAGATTCAGGTGTTATGGTGCATGCGATGGGTAAGGAATCTGCTGCACGTGTTACCTTGCGATCGGTTGATGAGTTAGAGCAATTGGCATCAAGCATTCCGCCAATGGCTTATGACATTGAAAGTTATGCAACTCTAGGTTTGTTATCTGAACTGTTATCTGTTGAAAACCCTGAACAACCGACAAACGATGATCTTTTGTTAGCGAAGCAGACAATTGCTCAAGCATTTAAAGAAATTAATGCTGATCAATCGAGAGGACTTGAACAAAGACTTCATGGCCAAAACCGTCAAATGTCTAAAAAAGTCCGTGAATTATTGCGTGAGCAATGGTCATGAAACTTAAGCTCGAAGCCCATGATTTGTTGTGGGGTATGACGGTCGATTGCTTGGTCGATGATGCCCCACTTTGGGTGAAAGAGGTGTTACTACGCGGTGATCCCGTTGTAGTTCGACGGGAAATTACTCCTGAAGATCAGGTGGCTGTGGGTATAAGAGGACAATTTCGCTATCAACGATATGCAGCTCAAATGCCACGATCAGCAATCAGCAAACAGCTTAAGCCAGAAGCGCTGACTCGCATAGATACGCAACAGTTTGCACACTTGGCAGAACGTTTACAAAGCATTTCCAGCATTATGAAAAACTTTTCAGGATGTTGGGGATATACAGGAAGTTTCGGGTTTGAGCTGGCAACTGGTATTAAAACGGTAACTCAGCAAAGT
Organism: Acinetobacter sp. 809848; assembly: GCF_000581275.1. NCBI lineage: Bacteria > Pseudomonadati > Pseudomonadota > Gammaproteobacteria > Moraxellales > Moraxellaceae > Acinetobacter > Acinetobacter sp. 809848. Next base: position 32,698 of record NZ_JEXG01000005.1, on the reverse strand, counting down.
GATATAGATTTGTTGATCCGAGCTGAACAACCTTTTGCCAAAAAGCAGGCGATTGAGCTACTCGAAACTTTTCAGCAAGCAGGACTCAATGTGGATGTACAGCTACAACTTTCACAAGGTGGGTTGGCGTTAAAAGAATGGGCTAGGAATAGCGAAAAAGTTCTATTGAAACGACCTGATGGTGCAGTTTTAGTAGAAAACCCATGGAATTAGGGAATAGATATCATGGCTTCAATTTGGGTATATCCGGGACAAGGTGTGCAACGAAGCAATATGCTGCACGACTTACCTCAAACCGCTCTGGTCAAAGAATACCTTGAGCGTGCATCAGATGCACTCAAAGAAGATGTCTTGATGCTAGATAGTGCAGCTGCATTGCAATCGACACGTGCAGTACAGCTTTGTTTACTGATTTCAGGTGTGGTGAGTTCTGCACTATTCACTGAGGAAAACTTAATACCTGATTATGTGGCTGGTCTATCGATTGGTGCATGGTCGGCTGCTGTTGTAGCGGGAGTTTTAGCCTTTGAGGATGCCGTTCGTTTGGTTGCCTATCGAGGTGAACTCATGCAAAACGCCTATCCAACTGGATATGGTATGACTGCTCTGATTGGTACAGACCGTGCAGCTGTTGAAACGTGGGTCAAACAGATTTATGAAATAACGCCAGAGGTGTTTGTCGCAAATATTAATGCACATAACCAGATCGTTATTTCAGGAGGCTTTGAAGCCATGAACCAAGTTGCTGTTTTGGCAAAGCAACAAGGCGTGGTGGCAAAAAAATTAGATGTATCGGTGCCATCGCACTGTGAATTATTAAGTCAGCAAGCAAAGCAACTTGCAGCGTCTATGGAGGGAGTGACTTTAAAGCAGCCTAAAATACGATATTTAAGTGGTACAACGGCTCGTACGCTTATCAGGCCAGAACAGATTGGTGATGACTTGGCTTTTAATATGAGTCGAACTGTAGATTGGGAAAGTACTATCCAAGCTGCATGGGAGCGAGGTGTAAGGTTACAGATAGAAGCTTTGCCGGGAACGGTACTTACTGCACTTGCACGTCGAACGTTTAAAGAAGGAACTGTATTGTCATTTCAGGGAACACGTTTAGACAGCATTCATTTAGCAATGCAAAATGAAAATAATGCTTCTTTGTAACTACAATACAAATTAAAAATTGAGTAATAACCCAAGGATATGAGGGATTTACAATGATTATATATGGAACAGCAATATTAGCGATCTGTCATTTATTAGGCGACTATCTTGGCAACACCTTAGGCATGGTATTAGGCGTTAAAGCGAATGTCGGTGGCGTTGCTATTTCAATGATTCTATTGATTTTATCTAAAGAATTATTGGCAAAAAAAGGTTACTTACCTCAAGTCACACAATTTGGCGTCTTGTATTGGTCAGGTATGTATATTCCGATCGTTGTTGCGATGTCGGCAGGTCAAAATGTTGTTGCAGCATTATCGGGTGGCATGTTAGGGCTGATTGTCTCTATTGCATCGTTAATTGGCACGGTTTTAGTCATCCGTTATTTAAATAGAATGAGTGGTGACTATGAAACATATGAATGGACGATAGAACCCAAGGAAAAAATAGCCTAAGCAACATAAACTACAAAAAGTTCAATCAAAAAGGATTTAAATGATGGACGCTATAATTGCTGTGTTATCAAAAAATGCATTAGTTACTGCTCTTGCAGTAACGGGTTTAATGATGTTTGTTTCCCATCTACTCTCAAAATATTTGACGAAGGGAAAACTACAAAGTTCTGCAATTGCGATTACTTTAGGTTTGGTTGTTGCTTACTTTGCGGGAGTTTATACGCAGGGAACCAAAGGTGTTTCGGACATCGCTATTTTTTCTGGTTTTGCGCTGTTGGGCGGAGCCATGATTCGTGATTTAGCGATTGCTTCAACTGCATTTGAAGTTGATGTGAAAGAAGTGAAGAAAGCAGGCAAAATTGGTCTAATTGCATTAATGCTTGGTTGTGTTGTGCCTTTTGCAATTGGGGTTTTGGTTGCATGGAGCATGGGCTATCGAGATCCCATTTCGATGACAACGATCGGTGCAGGCGCAATGACTTATATTGTAGGTCCAATTACTGGCACTGCAATTGGCGCGAGTTCTGATGTCATCGCACTTTCTATTGCAATTGGTTTAATCAAGTCAGTTTTCTTTATGGTCGGTACGCCGCTGCTTGCTAAATTCATGTACTTAAAAAGTCCACGCTCAGCGATGGTATTTGGCGGTTTAGCAGGAACAACCAGTGGCACTGCAGCAGGCCTAGCTGGTACTGATGTACGACTTGTACCTTATGGAGCATTGGTTGCAACCTTCTATACAGGACTTGGCTGTTTACTTGGACCTTCTTTATTTTTCCTAACGGTTAATGCAATTTTTGGATAAATTTTTGAAAATCCTATAACGGCAACTGATTATTCTTTAATAAGTTGCCGATATTTATCTTTTAAAATTAGTCGTAAACATTCGACATTCAGCAATCAGGGCAAGTAAGTTAGGGTCGCGTTCTTTACTTTTTAAAAAGACCAGTCCAATTTCTTGTTGCATGTGATATTGCTGTTTTAGCGGAATGAGTTTGACTGAGCTTTCATAAACTGCAGAAATACGGCCGGGTAGTAGAGCAAAACCGACACCTGAGCTGACCATACTAATTAAGGTAAAAATATCATTGACCTGTAAAGCAACTTTTGGTGAAAAACCTGCTTTTTTAAAAATAATGTCGCTGTCGTTATGAGTTGAAAAACCCTTAGTTAAAGTTAAAAAAGTTTCTTCTTTTAAAAGGCTTAAATCAATATCTTTAAAATCGGCATATTTTGAATCTTTATTGACGGCCAAAAAAATGTCATCTGAAAACATCGGTAAAATTTCAAAGTCATCATCTTGAGTGGTTTCATTTAAAGCCACGATAATGGCATCAAGCTCAGTTGCTTTCAGCTTTTTCACCAAATCCTGATTTGAACTCAGCAACAGTTGAATATCAAGCTCACTACGTCTGAGTTTAAGACCGCTAATCACATTTGGAATCGTATTTACCGTCAAAGAATAAAGAGACCCTAAATGTAAAACCTTAGCCGCAAAACCTGCTGCTTCTCTGGTTTTATTTACGGTGATAAAAATGTCTTGTACTATTTTTTGTGCCCGTTCCTCAAAGACATAAGCACTTTTTAAAGGAATGAGGTTACGGCCTTCATTTTTAAAAAGAGGGCAACGTAAAGCACTTTCTAAAGAATGTAAGGCTTTATGAACACTGACATTACTCAACTGCATTTCTGTGGCTGTTTTAGACAAATTTCCACAGCGCATAAAAGCTAAAAAAATCTGTATTTTTTTAAGGGTGAGTTCTTCATCAATTTCCATATTAATTCCTTGAAACTGTTTCCCTTAAAACTATAGATTTGAGCTATAAAGTTACCACAAAATAAAGTCTATAAAATTGTGCTTAGGTCGAAGCATTTCTTTAGATACTTGCTTCAACTCTTTGTTGAATGGTTTTGATAACTTGATCTAATGCGCTTTGAATTTTAGTGTTCCATTCAAAAGAACAGTTAATTCTCAAATAATGCTGTTGTGAGGGTAAAACACTAAACAAAGGGCTTGGCGCAACGCCAATATCTTGCTGAATCAATTCTTCATAAACTTGCATACTGTCTAGCGTACTAGGAAGTTTGACCCATAGAAAATAGCCACTCGGGTAGTAATACACTTCGCAAGAGCTCGGTAAATGCTGCTTTAAATAGTGATAAAACTGCTTTTTATAACGCTCAAGTGAAAGTCTAAGTGTACGCAAATGCTTTTCATAATGATGATGTGACAAAAATTCGACTAATGCATTTTGAATGAGTGCATTGACTGAAATGGTACTCATGAGTTGCAAGTGTTGAATATGGTCTGAAAATTTACCCGCATAAACCCAACCGACCCGAAAACCTGCACCTAATGTTTTAGAAAAAGACGAGCAGTGAAGCACCAGATTTTGTTGGTCAAAATACTTCATTGAAAGTGGTTTTTGACCGCCATAAAAAAGCTCTTCATAGACATCATCTTCAATCAAATAAATTTGGTGTTCATGAAGCAACTTGGCAATTTTATATTTAATGTCATCACTAACAGTAAAACCAATCGGGTTATGGGCGTTGAGCATGAGCCAGCACACTTTGATTGGATAGGTTTGAATGACTTGTTCAAATGCCTCTAGGTCAAAACCATGTTGTGGATGTTCAGGAATGGTAATCACTTTAAGTCCTAAACGCTCGGCGGCTTGCCAAGCCCCATAAAACACAGTTTGCTGTAATAAAATATAATCGCCGGGTTGAGCGACCGCTTGTAGCGAAAGGTTCAGTGCATCTAAACCTCCAGATGTAATGACAATGTCATCTGGGTCGGTCTGTATGCCTTGCATACAGTAGCGCTGAGCAATTAGTTTTCTTAAGGCTAAATTACCGGGAGGCAAACTGGTTGTCTGGTCATAACTTTGTCTTTGGCGCGCAAGTTGCCCCATAATTTGAATAAGTTTGGGTGCTGTTAAAAGCTGACTGTCCGGAAAAGCTGAACCAAAAGGTACGACGGACTCATGTTGAATTGACTTAAGATATTTAAAAACTAATGAATTAATTTCAATTTTAGAGTTCAGTGAAACAACTGAATATTGTTCGAGTGGCTTTAGTGCAATTTGCTCGGCAACGAAGTAGCCAGACTTTTCTTTTGAATAGATCAGACCTTGTGATTCAAGCTCCTGATAAGCATTCATTACGGTCATTAAACTAAAGCCAGAGCGTTGTACCTGATCTCTTAATGAAGGTAATTTTTCATGCGCAATTAAAGTGCCGCTCTCAATGAGTTGGCGAATGCTATGAGCGAGTTGTTCTGATTTATACATGTATGAGCTGCACAAAATAAAAAAAGATGCACTGAATCAATAATAAATGCCGTTTGCAGAATCTACAAACGGCATTTGTTTAGAAAGTTGGAATTACTTTAAGTAAGGGGCTGCATAAATCAATATCACTTTAAACAATCCCGCAATCACAGCTAAGGCTAAAAAACCACCGATCCATAGCAGAATAAACCATTGGGTTTGATTGAGTTTAACGGATGACTTTTTCATAAAACCCTCCATACTTAATGATAACCTTCGTCACCTACACGAACTTTGTCTCTAAATACCCAATAAGAAACAATGGTGTAAGCAATAATAATTGGAATCAGAATAAGTGCACCGACCAAAGCAAACATCTGGCTTGAATGCGGTGCTGCGGCTTGCCAGATTGTGACTGATGGCGGAATAATATATGGCCATAAACTAATCACAAAACCAGTAAATGCAAGGAAAACGAGCGCTAATGTATATGCAAATGGTTTAAGGTCATGATCCTGTTTTTTACATGCCGATAAAATCAGACCAACAAACAATAAGACCAAAATCGGTACTGGGCTAAAATAGAACAGGTTTGGTAAAGAGAACCAGCGATCTGCAATTTCAGGATGAGTCAACGGTGTATATAAACTCACGCCACCAAAAATAATGAGCAGTGCAATGATCAGCTTTGGCATAAGCTCATACATACGTTGCTGCAAACCTTTTTCGGTTTTTAAAATCAGCCATCCACAGCCTAAAGTGGCATACATGGCAACTACGCCAATACCTGTAAAGATGGTAAACGGGGAAAGCCAATCAAAAGACCCACCAGCAAAAATACCATTTTCGGTTTTGATTCCTTGAATATAAGCACCCAAAATAATCCCTTGAAGGAAGCTCGTTAAAACTGAACCCCAAATGAAAGCCAAGTCCCAAAGGTGTTTGGTTCGATGAGCTTTAAAACGGAATTCAAAAGCAACTCCACGGAAAATCAAGGCAATGACCATGAAAATGATAGGCAGGTAGAGTGCTGATAAAACTGTTGAATAAACCAGTGGGAATGCTGCGTATAGACCAGCACCACCGAGAACCATCCAGGTTTCGTTACCATCCCAGACAGGAGCGACGGTATTCATCATGACGTCACGTTCTTGGCTGTTCTTAATGAAAGGGAACATAATCCCGATTCCTAAGTCAAAACCATCCATGACCACGTAAATTAAAACACCTAAACCAATAATACCGACCCATATTAAAGAAAGATCAATCATGATGTTTCTCCCCAGATTTTTGATTATCGTCAAGGTTTTCATCGACAGCACTGAGTGGACGCATTGGTGTTTTAAAGTGTCCAACGCCACCAGTTTCAATATTTGGTGTATCGATAAATACAGGGCCTTTATTAATGAGTTTTAAGGTGTAGTAAATACCGCTACCAAAAACGATGGTATAGACCACCACAAAAATAAAGAGACTAAGCCCAACCTGATCTGCCGAAACGGTATGTGAAAGCCCGTCTTTAGTGCGCATAATCCCGTATACAACCCACGGTTGACGGCCTACTTCGGTAGTAATCCAGCCAGCCAGCATTGCCACATAACCCGCAGGCCCCATCACTACAGCAAATTTATGAAACCATGATGTTTCATAGAGTTTTCCACGCTTACGTAACCAAAGCGCAATTAAAGACAGAGTGACCATGAGCACACCAAGACCCACCATCACACGGAAGCTCCAGAAAACGATGGTTGAATTTGGACGGTCTTCAGGTGCGAAATCTTTTAAACCTGTCACTTGGCCATCTAAGCTATGTGTTAAAATTAAGCTACCCAAATAAGGAACACCCACTTCGAAGTGGTTACGTTCTTCTTTCATATCTGGAATTGCAAATAGCAATAATGGCATCGGTTCATTGTGATTGGTTTCCCAGTGACCTTCCATTGCCGCAAGTTTGGCTGGTTGATGTTCACGGGTGTTTAAACCATGGTTATCGCCAATCACCACTTGCAAACAAGATGTCACAAGCACCATCCATAAACCCATCGAGAACGATTTTTTCACCAATTCATCACGACGGCCTTTTACTAAATGCCATGCAGATGTTCCGACCACCAATAATGATGAAACTAAGAAGGCTGCTGCACCCATGTGGGCAAAGCGGTAAGGGAAGGATGGATTAAAGACAATTGCAAACCAATCTTTTGGCACAATAATGCCATTTTCGATGGCAAAGCCTTGAGGTGTCTGCATCCAGCTATTTGAAGATAGAATCCAGAACATGGAAATACATGTTCCGATGGCAACCATAAGTGTTGCGAAGAAATGGGCTCGAGGACCAACACGTCCCCAACCAAATAACATAATGCCTAAGAAACCTGCTTCTAAGAAGAAGGCACTCAAGACTTCATAGGTAAGTAAGGGACCAGTAATACTTCCGGCGACACGTGAAAATTCACTCCAGTTCGTACCGAACTGGTAACTCATGACCACGCCCGAGACCACACCCATACCAAAGGCAACGGCAAAGATCTTAATCCAGTATTTAAAGAGATCTTTATAAATCGGGTTTTGGGTTCTTAACCATTTCCACTCTAACACTGCTAAAAAGCAGGCAAGACCGATGGAGGTGGCCGGAAAAATAATATGGAAGGATACTGTAAAAGCAAATTGTATTCGCGCTAATTCTAGAGCGGTTAGACCGAGGCTCATAAACTTTCCCCCTGTGAACTAGCTGATGATGGTTAAATGAGTTAAATACTTATTTTCAGGCAACAAAGTATTTTGGCGATTAAACTTACTTCTGTGATAAATGTTCTTAGCAAGTAAAATGCCAACAGGGTTAAGCAATATAATTGCTTGATATTCCAAGAGAATAGACTGATTAATTGTTCTCAGTCTGTTAACAAAGTTTATGCTTGATGTTGCATTTGTAAAAATGCATGTTGCATTGAAACATTGATGAAATATCTGGCGATATGCAATAGATCGTCTCATGAAAACTACCTACCTTAAGAAGTTTCCTTAATCATGCACTTACTAATTTTGTATATGTAGATACAGAAATTTTTTATAAAACTATAACAGTCTGGAGCAGTCATGAGGTGTGCTATAGTTTTTTTTCAATTATCTGTAGCTATGTATCCATTCTTCAAAAGTCCAAAATAAATGAACAAGATTTACGAATGGCCAAAATCACTCTCCAAAATACAGCGAATGCGACTTTGGGTAATAAGCGCAGAATAGTTTCTTCTCTTTTATTCCTTTGTTGTTTTGCGTGAGGTCTGGTTGTTACGTAGGTTATTAAAGACCTGATTTAAGTGTAGCTCTTCTAAAATAGCTTGGATGTTAAAAAATGTTTATTACTTCTCAACTCAATGTCCTGCATAAAATTATTAAAAATCAGCCTATTCCTGAATCTATATTGGCTCAGTTAGAGCAGACCTATGTTAATTTTGAAGCTACCTTATTAAGAGCGAAAGTACTCAGAGACTTTTCTAAATCTGAAACTGTATATTTAATCCAATCTCATATTGAGCCACAGCAAAGTAGTGTGGCTTATCTATTTTCACCATTTATTTTTGCCAACTTAAACAAGGCTGCTATTTATACAACGCCTGCGACAACGCCTGTGCTTTCTATTCTGAATAAATATTACCAAGCTGAAAAAAAAGCACTATTCAAAGTAGATGATGTTTTAGACAGCTTAAAAATTTATATAGATTTGGAACTTACAGAGCTTAATGAAGTTGAGTTTATTTATTTAAGCTTAATCAAGGCACTGTGCCGAAGTGATCTCTCTACCGTTTTTTTAATTACGAGTTTAGATGTAGATGTCGAGCATTTAAAAATACTGGAGCAATTTTTAAAGGTCAAAATTTATTGGATTAAAACCACAAAAGATGATGACTTGAAAAATTTAAATAGCTTAGAAATGCGGAAATTATTATTCAAAAATAAAGATGAAACTTATGTCAAATTATGCGCGAAATTTGCTCAAATGAATGCTGAGTTGGTAGGACTCTGTGACACTTTCACTACGCCTCAAATGACGCATTTAATTGACGACATGTTTTATTCAGAACATATTTTTGAAAAGTTATCCGTCTATTCAGAATATATACAAACACTTCTGCAAAGCCAGCAGAGCATTAGACAAAAAGAGGCTTCTTAGTCTTTGAGATGAGAGCTTTTTATCTTTGTGCTTGGGGGCTTATATAAAGAATGAATACAGTTATAAAAAAATAATCGTTTTCATGTGAAATAAATATTTTATGGTAAAAGCAAAGCAATATTGGTTTTACTTACATGACAAATTTAAATTTTGAGCATCATCTCGGTTCACTAACGCATGCAGCACTCAGTCAGGCTTCGATCATTTCTCGCGTGTGGGGTGAAGGGCCTTCAGAACGTTATGATGAATTGGCAAAAAATTTCAGACCGACTTTTGCCCGTATTAAAGAAGGGGCTTTAATTCGTGAGCAACAGCATATTTTGCCCTATGAACAACTTCAGTGGCTTAAAGATATTGGTTTTACACGGTTAAGACTTCCCAAAGCTCATGGGGGCTTTGATGCAACCATTCCTGAACTATTTGCATTGCTCATTGAACTTGCCGAGGCCGATTCAAACTTACCGCAAGCTTTGCGTGTGCATTTTGGTTTCACTGAAGATGTCTTAGTAAGTAAAGACAAAGCGTTTCAACAACGTTGGCTTAGCCGAATTGCAAATGGGGAAACAGTCGGTAGTGCATGGTCTGAAGGCGGGAAAGAGTCAATTGATCAGTTCGAAACACATTTATATCGAGACAGTGAAGGAAAAATTCGCGTTAAGGGTAAAAAATATTACACCACAGGCAGTCTATATGCAGACTGGGTTGACGTAGGTGTAACAGATTTAAAGGGTGAATCTGGTTCTGTCGTTGTCCGCCGTGAAGATAAAGGGGTGGAAATTATTGATGACTGGAATGGCTTTGGTCAGCAACTCACCGCAAGCGGTACAGCATATTTCCATGACGTATTGGTCGATGAAACTGAAATTTTACCTGACGATGACCGTTTTAAATATTCAGCGGCTTATTATCAACTGGTCCAACTGGCAATCATTACAGGTCTAGGACGTGCTGCAACCTATGATGTTTCTCAAGCTGTTGCTAAACGTACCCGAAACTATACGCATGCGAATGCCCAATTTGTAAAACAGGATCCGCAAATTTTACAAGTCGTAGGTCAAATCCGTGGTGCAGCTTACAGTGCAGGAGCGATTGTTGAAAAAGTTGCACAAAGCTTACAACGTGCTTATTTGGCTGCATTTCAAAATAATGAGCAGCTTGAAGAGGAGCAAAATGCACTTGCCGAACTTGAAAGTGCGCATTCTCAAACGGTCATTACCGATCTAATTTTAAATGCTTCTACAATTTTATTTGATGCTTTAGGTGCTTCTGCAACAGACAAAGATTTAGGCCTAGATCGATACTGGCGTAATGTACGAACTTTATCTTCACACAACCCGAGAGTATTTAAAAATCGAATTATTGGTGATTTTAGTGTAAATGGCACATTACCTCCGTATCAATGGCGAATAGGGAATGTTGCTAAACAATAAATTATAGTTTTAGATATTAAGCTGCTATTTTTAGTAGCTTAATATTGTTTATGTTTTTTAGAAATAAATTATAAAAACCTATTAGAATAAAATCATATTTTGTTTGGGGTTTATATTATAAAGAAAACCTAAAAATTGCTTTAGTATAAAAATTAAATAAAATGCTGGTTGATATTTTATGACTAAGAAAATTAGTTTTAATGCTTTTGAAATGAATTGTATTGCCCACCAATCTCCTGGATTATGGCGACATCCTCAAGATCGATCTGTTGAATATAAAGATTTAGAATATTGGACAGATTTAGCACAAATTCTTGAGCGTGGTTTTTTTGACGGTATTTTTATTGCAGATGTACTTGGTATTTATGACGTTTATCATCAAAGTGCTGAACATGCTTTAACAGGTGCAGTACAAGTTCCAGTCAATGATCCGCTACAGATTGTGCCAGCGATGGCAGCAGTCACAAAGCACTTAGGTTTTGGTGTCACAACTTCGATTTCCTTTGAACATCCTTATCCTTTTGCTAGACGTATTAGCACGCTAGACCATTTAACCAAAGGGCGAGTTGGTTGGAATATCGTGACGTCTTATTTGGAAAGTGGTTCGAAAAATTTGGGCCTAAAAACTCAGGTCAATCATGACAATCGTTATGATATTGCTGATGAATACTTAGAAGTCCTTTACAAACTTTGGGAAGGCTCTTGGGAAGAAGGTTCGGTACTTCGTGACCGTGAAAGCGGTATCTTTGCTGACCATAAAAAAGTGCATCCAATTCAGCACGAAGGTAAATACTTTACTGTACCGGGCATCCATATTTGTGAACCATCACCACAGCGGACGCCTGTACTTTACCAAGCAGGTGCGTCATCACGCGGGCAGAAGTTTGCTAGTCAAAATGCCGAGTGTGTATTCATAGCAGCGCCGTCTAAAATTGCCACTAAAAAAGTGGTACAGGGCATTCGCCAAAAATTGGCTCAAGAAGGCCGCGACCCGTACTCAGTTAAAATTTATGCGCTTTTGTCGATTGTCACTGATGAAACCGATGCAAAAGCTCAGGCTAAATTTAAAGAATATCAAAGCTATGGAAGTTATGACGGCGCTTTAACTTTGCTGTCTGGCTGGTCTGGTGTCGATTTTTCACAATATCAACCGACCGATAAAGTTGAATATATTCAAACCAACGCGATTCAATCTTTATTAGATTCTTATGTAAATGCGGACCCAGAACGTGTTTGGACTATTGAAGAAATTGCAAACTGGAACAGCTTAGGTGGGAATGGACCTGTGTTAGTGGGTTCGGCAGAAACAGTTTCGGATGCTCTACAACAATGGGTTGAAGATACGGATATTGATGGCTTTAACCTTGCCTATATTTTGGCGCATCAAACCTTTGCTGATGTAGTTGAGTTTATTGTTCCAGAGTTGCAAAAACGAGGGGTATATCAAACCTCATATGCACAAGGAACATTAAGAGAAAAATTATTTGGTGCTGGGCCATATTTGCCTGAAAATCACCGCGGTGCAAAATATCGTAATCTAAAGGAATTAAAACTTGCTGAGGCAAGTTAATATTTTGGAAAACCTTTAAATAAATAGCTGGTTAAATGCCAGCTTTTATTTTGTCTTTTTATATCCATTTTACTGCTGAGTTAATAATGAAAAGATAATTCTATAATTTAGATTAAAACATCAGATTAATTTGTTTTTGTATTATGTGAATAATCATTATTTTGTTCCTGTTATTAAAATTCAGGAATTATTAAGTGAGCACACAAGAACTCGATCATAACCATCGTTATGAAATTAAATCTCCCGATGATGTTTCACAATTAATTTCCAAATTTGCAGGGAAGGGTAAATCGAATAAAGTTATTTGGTTGGCACTGATTGGGGTGTTTATTGATGCCTACGATTTAACAACGCTGTCCTTTGGTATTGAGCAAGTTATCTCAGAGTTTTCTTTAAGCCCTGTGATGACTGGTGTGGTGGCTTCAGCAATTGTCTGCGGAACCATTGTTGGTAACCTGATTGGTGGTTGGCTGACAGATAAAATTGGCCGTTATCGGGTCTTCATGGCGGACATGGTGCTGTTTGTCATTGCGGCAATTGTCGCTGGTTTTGCACCGAATGTATGGGTTTTGATTTTAGCCAGATTTATTATGGGAATTAGTGTCGGTATTGATTTGCCTGTGGCAATGTCATACTTATCTGAGTTTTCCAAGTTTAATGGAAGTAGCAACAAGGCAGCGCGTTTAGCAGCATGGTGCCCAATGTGGTATGCCGCTTCTTCGGTATGTTTTGGTCTAGTTCTGGCGCTTTATTTTCTTTTACCTCCTGAGCATAGCAACTGGTTATGGCGAGCATCTTTAATTTTTGGAGCAGTGCCAGCGTTACTCATTATTTTTATTCGTGGTAAATATTTAACTGAATCACCCATTTGGCTTGCAAATCAAGGCGATTTAAAAGGTGCAGCTAAAGTTCTACAAGATTCCTATGCAATTAATGCAGTCGCTACAGTTGAAAAAGTAGAAAGAACTGCTGAAAAGAAAAAGCGCGAGGGGTTTGCGGTTTTATTTAATAAAACCTATTTGCCAAGAACTATTGTGGCCATTGTGATTCATATTTCGGTGGCATTTCAGTACACGACCATTGCCTTCTTTTTACCTTCTATTTTAACGCGATTCTTTCATACAGATGTCTTGACGACCATTACTACAACACTCGGACTCAATTTGCTGTTTGCATTTACGGGCGGGCTGTTAGGTGTATTTGTTGCTAGCAGATTTAAATCTCGTCATGTGTTGCTTACAGGCTTTTTACTCCAGTTTATAGCCCTCATTGCCTTAGCATTAATTGGTGAACCCGGTAATAGCTTTTTACTCTACACCGCAATTGGCATGCTCGGTTTGTGGCTTTTTGCTGAAGGTTTTGGGCCAGGTGCACAAATGATGGTTTATCCAACTATGGCTTATCCAGCTTCGATTCGTGGTGTTGGTGTTGGCTTTAACCGTGCAGTAACGGGTGTTGCTCAAGCAATTGCTTTGTTTGTTTTACCGATCTGGATGGCGGGATATAAAACCGATGTTTACCTGATTATTTCTATTTTTGCGTTTATTCCTTTAATTGTGATTGGGCTACTGATTAAGTTTGAGCCTACCGCCCAAGATGTCGATGTGATTGATGAAGATAAAACAGAACTTCCTCTCAATAATTCACCAGTAATCGATTAGAGTAAAAATAAATATCTAGATAAAAACAAAGGCCAACATCTGTTGGCCTTTGTTTTTGGAGTTAGAAGTAATAAGCAAAAATTACAAACGCTTTTTTGTTCCATTTATCGTTGGTTCCACCAGCCGCTAGACCTTCGCTATCTCCTAGATATGGATCATGTTTACCCATCAGCAACTCGGCTTGTACTGTCAATTTTTGATAGTTAAAGGCAATGCCGGGAATAAAACGGGTGGAGTCTTTAAACCCGTCTTGTTCTTTTCGATAAGAACTATAGTTTAGATAAGGGCGAATAGAGGTAATTGGGCCAAATTGCTGAGGAAATAAATAGCTGAGCTCGGCTGAGTAAATCTGACCTTTGGTTGCGGAGTTAAATGAATAATCGAAACCGCCCAAAGTCAGATGATCTTTATATTCAGTGTCGGCATTATCAATGTCTTGATAACCAGCCAAAAGCTGTAAATTCCATTGATTATAATTGGTATTGCTAAAAACCGAATAGACTTGGCGATCTCCATCTTCGCCTGAGCGTTTATTTTCAATGGTGGAGTACCATGCAGAGGCGCCCAATTGCGTAGAGAAATTTTCTTGGCCTAAGACATTTTTAAAGGTATGAGCACCGCGAACAACAATTGAGTTCTTTTCTTGGGTATTGGTGCCTTGTGGTACTGAGTCGTCCGCATTGACAGGGTTTATACTAAATCGACTCGAGTCTTTGCTTTTACCTCTATAGGTGCCACCATCGGTAGGATAAAAGGCGAGTTGTGCTTCATTGATTCCATCATTGAAATCATATTTCACCCCAAGGTTGTGTACATCTTCCCAACCTGCACTATTGGCAATGCCTAAATAATAAGTATTTCCCCAAAAGCGACCCAAGCCAAAAGGAACTGGGTTTAAGCCTGCAATAATTTTACTGTTGTCATTAATTTTATAACCCAACCACGCATCGGTGAGCCAATTGGCATCGCCTAAACGCCCGTAATATTCATAAACCCGATAATCTAGGCGGCCTATCCATTTCGGAGAGTTGTAGTCCAGCCATAAGACCGCATCATTAAAAGAAAATTTACTGGTAGTGGGATCTGAGTCAAAATCATAAACATATTTAGCTCGAACAGTACCGCTTACTTTAAGTTGACCTTCTTCAGCATTGCCAAAGGTAAGGGCTGCATGACTTGAGAGGCTGAATGTAAGCAAAGACGTTGTAATTAATGTTTTTGTCAAAATTTGAGAATGTTTAAACAAAAGAATTTTTCTCCTCTTAAAAATAAAAATTAAATTTGCCTCATGTATAAACCAGAAAAAGATTTGTCCAAATCTTAATATTTGCAGAAGATTCAAGATAAAAAGATAATAAAATCTGTACTTTATATAAAAGAATGAAAATTAATGAGATGCAAAACCCTGGATGCGATAAGCAAAAATAAAAATGATGAAATGAGTAGGATAAAATACTTAGAAGATGTGTGTCAGCCTTTTCACATCTTATCTTTTGTGAATATCGTTTTTAGTTATTGATATATAAGTATTTTAATTTTTATTTTAATCTGTAAGTTTACTTAGAACTTGCTCTTTACCAAAAGATAAAAACTTATAAGGAAAAGTTATTTATAAAAATTAGATAAGCAACTCATATTTTTTTATTTTTCATTATAAAGCCGGCTGCATACCATGGGCTTATATTATTGAAAGATCATGAAATTATGAGCACGAAGACCAAACCGTTGATTATCACGGCAATTGTAGTAGTCGCAATTGTTGCATTTATCGTATGGCAAAATAAAAAAGACAATAATACAAGTGCTTCAGTTCGTGACAACAAACCTGTTGTGATTGCTTATCAAACTGGGGTTGACCCAAGCAAAGTGGCGCAGGCGAATGGGGAATATGAAAAACATAGTCAACGAACCATTCAATGGAAAAAATTTGATGCGGGTTCAGATGTTGTAAACGCACTTGCTTCAGGTGATGTCGTACTTGGCAATATTGGTTCAAGCCCACTTGCTGCTGCGGCAAGCCGTGATTTACCGATTGAAGTATTCTTAATTACATCAAAACTTGGCGCATCTGAAGCATTAGTAATAAGTAATAAATCAGGCATTAAAAC
Source organism: Acinetobacter sp. 809848 (assembly GCF_000581275.1). Lineage (NCBI taxonomy): Bacteria > Pseudomonadati > Pseudomonadota > Gammaproteobacteria > Moraxellales > Moraxellaceae > Acinetobacter > Acinetobacter sp. 809848. The sequence goes on along the minus strand of NZ_JEXG01000005.1, from coordinate 16,870 downwards.
TCCTCAAGATTTAATTGGCAAAACCATTGCTGTACCGTTTGTTTCAACAACCCATTACAGCCTTTTGTCTGCACTTAAACATTGGAACATTCCAGAAGACAAAGTAAAAATTATTAACTTGCGTCCACCTGAAATTTCAGCTGCTTGGGAACGTGGTGATATTGATGCTGCTTATGTTTGGGAACCTGCTTTAAGTAAAGCCAAAGCATCTGGTACGGTTTTAACCGACTCGAAACAAGTGGGTGAATGGGGCGCTCCAACTTATGACTTATGGGTTGTACGTAAAGACTTTGCAGAGAAAAATCCTGATTTTTTAAAAGCTTTTGTCCAAACCACGCTTGAGCAGCTTGAAAAATATAATCAAGATCCAGCCGCTTACGTTAAAGATGCCGATAACGTGCAAAAAATTGCGCAGCTCACAGGTTCTGATCCAAAAGATATCCCGCTTTTATTAAGTGGAAATATTTACCTTGACCACGCTCAGCAAAAACAAACGTTAGATGGTGAATTCGCGCAAAATATTTTTGATACAGCGAAGTTCTTAAAAGGTCAGGGCAAGGTCGATCAACTGAAAGCCGATTATAAAGGCAATGTGAACTCTTCATTTTTGCAGCCTTAAGGAGTTGTCATGAGTGTACTAGAAGCCAAACATATTCATCTGACTTTTCCTAAACAGCAAAAGCCAGTTTTACAAGACATTAACCTAACGATTGAAGAAGGTTCTTTAATCGTGATTTTGGGCGAGTCAGGTTGCGGTAAAACAACTTTGCTTAATATCTTGGCAGGGTTTCAAAAGCCAAGTTCAGGTGATGTACTTGTAAATCATGAGGTCGTAACTGGTCCAGATGTAACCCGCGCTGTGGTGTTTCAGGATCATGCCTTACTTCCTTGGTTGAATGTTGCAGATAATGTTGGCTTCGCTTTGCAATTAAAAGGTTTAAAGCGTGCAGAGATTGAGAAACAAGTGAGTGCAATTTTAAAAATTGTGGGTTTAAGTCACGTTGAAAAAGCCAATATTTGGGAACTTTCTGGCGGTATGAAACAACGTGTTGGTATTGCCAGAGCTTTGATCAGTCATGCGCCGTTTATTTTATTAGATGAACCTTTTGCCGCATTAGATGCTTTTACGCGTGAAAACATGCAGCAGTTAGTGCTCGATTTATGGATTCAACAAAATAAAAGCTTCTTTTTGATTACTCATGACATTGAAGAAGCATTATTGCTCAGCAATCAGCTGGTATTGATGACAGCGCACCCGGGCAAAATTGTAGAAACTCTACATCTCGATTTTGCTAATCGATATCGTCAAGGCGAATCTATTCGTTCGATTAAATCGGACCCTCAATTTATTCAGCTCAGAGAGCAGTTATTTGAAAGTTTAAGAGCACAAAAACAAAGCGGTAAGGAGGCGTTACCTACATGAACACTAAAGATAACGTCTACGAATATGACAAAGCAGAGCTTAAACCTGAGTTAAATGTGCAAACAGAAAATGCTTCATTTCTATCGTCATTTTTTGAGAAGCATCGAACTTTGGCGGTCAGCATAATCAGTGTGGGAAGTGTAGTTGCACTCTGGTTCCTCATTACTGCTTTGCATGTTGTACCTGAACTGTTTTTACCGAGTCCACAGGCAGTCTGGCAAAAATTTATATCGGTTAGCCAAGAAGGCTTTATGAAGGCTACTTTGTGGCAACACTTGGCAGCCAGTATCTCTCGTGTATTTTTAGCTCTGATTGCTGCTGTAGTGATTGGTGTTCCGCTGGGTTTGTGGATGGGGCTGAACAAATGGGTTCGCGCTGTTCTAGATCCTTTGGTTGAATTATTGCGTCCAATTCCACCGTTAGCTTATTTACCCTTACTCGTGATTTGGTTTGGTATTGGCGAAACTACAAAAGTACTTTTGATTTTCTTCTCGATTTTGGCGCCTGTCATTATTAGTAGTGCGCATGGCGTGTTAAGCCATCAACTTAATCGTGAACGTGCGGCATTGTCGCTAGGGGCAAGTCAGTCACAAGTCTTTTGGCATGTCATTTTACCAACCGCTTTACCTCATATTATTACCGGTATTCGTATTGGTCTTGGGGTGGGCTGGTCAACATTAGTTGCAGCAGAGTTGGTTGCAGCGGACCGTGGTATTGGTTTTATGGTGCAATCGGCAGCACAGTTCTTAATTACCGATACGGTGATTCTGGGCATTATTTTGATTGCGATTGTCGCAGTTAGTTTTGAGCTGTTTTTACGTTGGTTACAAAAACAGTTTTCTCCTTGGTATGGTCAGCAGTTGTAGTAAAGAAGATGAATACAGTAGTAGCAAACTTAAATATAGAAGTGATCAAGCCTACCATTGGCGCAATTATTCACAATATTGATTTGAATGCGTTAAATGAACAGACAACGCAACAAATCCAGCAGGCTTTGCTTGATCATCAGGTCATTTTTTTTCGAAAGCAACAATTAGCACCGCAAGCACAAGCAGACTTGGCCCGTAGTTTTGGCAGCTTACATGTGCACCCGATTTATCCTTCAATTGAAGATGTACCGGAGGTGATGGTGCTCGACAGTTGGAAACAAGATTTGCGTGACAATGAACTTTGGCACACAGATGTGACTTTTAGTAAAACTCCACCTTTAGGTTGTGTGTTGCAAGCTATAAAAATTCCACCTGTAGGCGGTGACACGTTGTGGTCGAGCAACACAGCAGCTTTTAAAGGGCTTCCGCTTGAGTTGCAGCAAAAATTGCGTGGCTTAACTGCAACGCACGATATACGTAAGTCTTTTCCGCTTGAACGTTTTGCCCATAATGAAGAAGAACGTGAAAAGCTTTTGCAAACATTTAAGCGTAACCCACCAGTGGTTCACCCAGTGGTGCGTACCCATCCAGTTACAGGTGAGCCTTTGTTGTTTGTAAGTGAGGGCTTTACCACTCGCATTAATGAGTTACCTGAACAAGAAAGTGAGCAATTACTTGATTTCTTGTTTGAACATGCGACCCAAGAGCAATTTCATTTGCGTTGGAAGTGGCAAGATGGTGATATCGCGATTTGGGATAACCGTTGCACACAACATAAAGCATTATTTGATTATGGCGATGCTCATCGCATCATGCACCGTGCAACTATTAACGGTGATGTGCCATTTTATAAAGAAGAACAACAGCCAGAGTTAGCAGAGGCTTAATTCCTTTAATTATTCTTTGTTTCAATTCCAACTCTGAGTTTTGAGCTGGAATTGAAATATTAACTCTTTAGCGCATTCCAAATCCTGACAATAGGCCTGTGTAGTTCTTTATAGGAGGTGAGGCCCAATCACCAACTTTGCTGGTTTTTAAATTTAACTGAACTAACATTTCAGCTTGTTTAATTGCTGCTGCAACGCCGTCAATAACAATCACTCCTAACTCGTTTTGTAGTTTTAGGCATAAATCACTCATACCTGCACAGCCCAAAACAATCGCATCGCTTTTGTCTTCAGCGAGTGCTTTTTTGCATTCATCTCGTATGGTTCGATAGGCATTTGAGTCAGGAAGCTCTAACTCTTCAACTGCAATGTCACAAGCTCGAACATTTTTACAGAAGGGTTGAGCGCCATAGCGATGAGCTAGATGCCAGCTCATATTCACTGTGCGTTGTAAGGTTGTGACCACACTAAAACCAGTACTTACATAACTTGCAGTTCGCATAGCTGCTTCGGCAATCCCAATCACAGGTGCTGAAGTCATTTCACGGGCAGCATAAAGCGCAGGGTCACCAAAACAGGCAATAACATAAGCATCTACACCTAGAAATTCACCTTGGCGAATTTCCTCCAGCACACCTACTGCACTTAGAGCTTCATCATAATAACTTTCAATTGTTGCAGGGCCCATTTGAGGACTCACTGCAATAATTTGAGTATCAGAACCTGCGACTATCTTTGCTGATGTTGCAATTTTGTTAGTCATGTTTTGAGTAGTATTGGGATTAATAATTTTAATTTTCATTGTACTTTTGCCTTCGTCATTGCCGATTTAGCATGGGCAAGCGGTTGATTAAGAAATCGGTAAATGACAAAACCGAATCCCATCCCAATAAACCATGTGAAATTAGCTAGCCCTGATAGTTGTGGTAAAAGCACACATAGAATAGGAATTAATGAAGCTGGAATTAAGGCATAAAAGGCAGAGTGGTTATAACCATTTTTGTACCAATACAAACCTTTGGTATCTAAGGTATATAAATCATCTACTTCGATTTTTTGTTTTTTAACGAGGTAAAAATCGGCTATCAATACGCCAAAAAGCGGACCGATAAATGCACCTAAAATATCAATGGTGTAATGGATCACTTGAGGGTTATTAAACAAATTCCATGGGGTAATGAAAATTGAACCTACTGCTGCAATCATTCCACCCATGCGCCAGCTAATTTTGCTCGGTGAAACGTTGGAAAAATCAAAGGCAGGTGATACAAAGTTAGCGACAATATTAATCCCAATGGTGGCAATCATTAAGGTTAAACTGCCTAAAATAACCACAAATGTATTATCAAGTTTTCCAACCATCTCGACAGGGTCTGTAATGAGTTTGCCGTAGACTGGAAGCGTTGCCGCAATACACACCACAGTAAGTAAAGAAAAGCCTAAGAAATTAATCGGTAGTCCAAGAAAGTTTCCCATTTTTATGGTATTAAAACTTTTGCCATAACGAGAAAAGTCACCAAAGTTCAGCATTGGTCCAGAAAAATATGAAACAACAAGCGCAATAGCACCAATCATGACTGGTACAACCGCAAAACCGTCGTATTGAACACCGCTTAGGTTTAAATCAATATTCTGCCAGCCAGCTTTCCAGATGAGCCATACTGCCATCGCAAACATCACAACATAGACAGCTGGACCTGCCCAGTCAATAAATTTACGTATGCTGTCCATGCCAGACCAAAAAACAATCGCTTGCAGTAACCAAAGCAGCATGAAGCTAACCCAGCCTAAATAGGAAAGCCCAAGAAAGCCGTAAGTTGAAACATCAGCATAGACTGACCAGTCTGGAAAGAACTTTAAAATGACTAATAAGAATGCACTTGAGGCCAAATAGGTTTGAATGCCATACCATGCAACAGCGATAAGACCCCGAATAACAGCAGGAATATTTGCACCAAGCACACCGAAAGTGGCACGACAAATAACAGGATAGGGCGTGCCTGTTTGTTGGCTAGACTTGGCAATCAGATTTGTAAAAAACTGAACTATAGCAATGCCGATGAGTAAAGATAAAAGTACCTGCCAGCTATTTAGCCCAAGTGCAAAAAGGCTCCCAGCCATGACATAGCCACCGACACTATGAACATCAGACATCCAAAAGGCAAAAATATTATAAGCGCCCCAAGTTTGCTTTTTTAAAGGAGCTAGGTCTTGATTTGTTAGCTTTGCATCATAAGAAGATTTAATTATTGCTTCGGTATTATTCATCTTGAACACTCACTTCCCTTATGTTGGGCTGGCACGTTCTTCAGCAGCTTGAAATTCTGGCTAAAAGAATGAAATTAAAATTGTGCACAATGTGATATTTGTATTGTGCACAATTTTAATTGAGCAAAAGTTATGCCAAATTTAAGAAGTAGCGCTTATGAGTTATTTAAACTGGTATGAATTTTGGATATGAAGAGACAAATTTATAAAATGAGAAGTGCTTAATTTTTTATAAAAAGTAAGTAAAGTTAGGTGTATAAGTGGATATTTAGAAGTCTAATATTGAATTGTTTAGCTCAACATTAGTGTTTTGGAAATGAGAGCAATATTCCAAAACGCTTAAGTTAAACTTACACTACAGTTATTAGATAAAGTTTTAAAAAGAGGAGGCGTTAATAAAAATGGAGAAATCAATGCCATCAAATGCACCAAAAAAAGCCTTAGAAATGAGCAATGATGAAATTGATGACCATATATATAACGCTATTGTAGATGCTATTTTAAATAGGCAACTTGCCCCTGGCGCACGTTTAATTGAAGCACCTTTATGTGAAGCTTTCGGTGTAACGCGAGGAGTGCTAAGACGTGTTTTCGTCAAACTTGCACATGATAAGGTTATCGAAATTCAGCCCAATCGTGGAGCACTCATCGCAAAACATAGCGCTCATGAGACAAAAGAGGTCTTTGAAGCACGCAGCATGCTTGAAATCGCCACTGTAAAAAAGTTAGCTCAAAAGTCACATAACTTAGATTTTAGTGAGCTTCGAGGCTTAGTAGATCAAGAGTCTCATGAGCGTTTAGCTGGCAATTGGGCCGAGTGGATTAAGCTATCGGGGCAATTTCATTTAAAGCTGATTGAAGCAAATCAAAATACGATTATGACCAGTTATTTGCAGACGCTTATTGCAAGGACTTCATTATTAATTGGCTTATATGAAATTCCAAAACATAATAATTGTTCGGCAGATGAACACCGTGCAATTTTAGATGCGATTGAACAAGGCGATGAAAAACGAGCAACTCAATTGATGGAAGAGCATTTAGAACACTACGCGACGACATTTATTGAAGAAGACAGCACAGCGTCAGTAGAACAAAATTTATTAAATTTATTTAAAAATAAGAAGATTGAATCCATTTAAACTAACTAAAAAATAATGGGGCCAATTCTTCTGGAAAAGGCCCAGATTAGTTATTTTATGGGAACGATTTGACGTGTTAGAAAATCAATAAATAATTTTACTTTCTTCGATAAAATCTTACGGTTTGGCCATGTGACATATAGGTGAAGCGGCTGACTGGTGTAGTCTTCCAAACATTTCTGTAATTTACCTTCTTTGTAGTAAGGCTCCGCAATAAACTCTGGAAGAAAAACAATGCCGTGGTCTTTCAAACACATATCTAATAATAATTCACCATTATTACAGGTCATCACAGGGAAGCAATTAAAGGACACTTCTTTTTGATCTTTTTGGAAGATCAACTTCTTATGTCGACTATCCTGATAGTAAATTAGAAACTTATGTTCTTTAAGTTCTTCTAATGAATCTGGCAATCCATGCTGATTAAAATACTCAGGTGTTGCATACAAATATCGTTGATAGGTATTTAATATTTTACTATTTGCCAAATTTGGAGGAGAGCCATCTACACGAATTGTTAAATCAAATTTATTATTATTCATGTCTAATAGCTGATCAGTCATGAATAAATCAATTTTGATGCTGGGATATTTCTCTATAAAGTCCGAAATGATATGTTGAAGAAAAATGTTGCTAAAAGACATTGGCGTATTGAGCTTGAGTTCACCTTCCGGGTACTGTTGGTTATAGCTAATTTCGTAGGCAGCCCATTCAAACTCACTTAAAATGACTTTGCTATGCTGATAAAACTTTTCTCCACAAGAGGTGAGGTTCATCTGTCTTGTGGTTCGGGTTAGCAGTGTAGTTTTTAGGTCATTTTCGAGGTAGCAAACACGTTTGGCCACTAAGTCACGAGAGATGTCGAGTGCTCTGGCTGCGCTACTAAAATTCCCATGTTCTACGACACTTACAAAAGTGGAAATACAGTCTAATCGATCCATGGATAAGCAAAAGTTAAAAAAATATATATCAATGATTAAACTATAAAAATTAAAAAGCAATCAGTGATTTTATTGTATTCGTACAGCATACAGATTCGTGCTGATTTGCTGTCTATGCTTTTACATTTTTATCTGTTTTGATAATGACCAGTAAGCAATTTTAATGCATTACTCATAAGGAATAATGGAGTTTACCCATGAATAAGTCACTTTTAGAACAACTTTCACCAACAAATTGTCAGGTTATTTTTATTGATCATCAGCCACAAATGGCTTTTGGGGTACAGTCAATAGATCGCCAAGTATTAAAGAATAATACTGTAGGATTAGCAAAAGCAGCTAAAACATTCAATATTCCTGTCACCATTACAACGGTTGAAACTGAAAGCTTCTCTGGTCATACCTATCCAGAACTTTTAGATGTATTTCCAGATGCTCCATTACTAGAACGTACTTCTATGAACTCATGGGACGACCAAAAAGTACGTGATTCGCTTGCAAAAAATAATCGTAAAAAAGTGATTGTTTCAGGCTTATGGACTGAAGTGTGCAACAACACCTTTGCTTTTGGTGCGATGCTTGAAGGGGATTATGAGATTTATATGGTCGCGGATGCTTCAGGTGGTACATCGAAAGAGGCTCATGACTATGCCATGCAACGCATGATTCAAGCGGGTGTTGTTCCAGTAACTTGGCAACAAGTATTACTTGAATGGCAACGTGATTGGGCACATCGTGATACGTATGATGCAGTTATGGCAATTGTCCGTGAACACTCTGGTGCTTACGGTATGGGTGTGGATTATGCTTATACGATGGTACATAAGGCACCTGAGCGTACAACATCAAAACATGAAGTACTTGCACCAGTTCCTGCAAAATAAAACAGTACTGATTTAGGTAAAGGCATGTCTAGTATTCAATATTTAAGTGATATTAATACAGATATGCCTTTATTTTTTAGAACGATAATTCACAAGAATGGAGTTCAGAATGACCGAAATAAACCTCATACTCATAAACGGTAAAATCACAACACTAGATCCTCAGAACCCCGAAGTACAAGCAATTGCGATTGCAGACGGTAAAGTATTACGCACGGGTACAAATGATGAGGTAATGAAACTCGCAACTCCAACAAGCAAAGTTGTAGATTTAAATGGCCGTCGCGTTATACCAGGTCTAAACGACAGTCATTTGCATATTATTCGTGGTGGCCTAAATTACAATATGGAGCTGCGCTGGGAAGGTGTGCCATCCGTTGCCGATGCGTTACGCTTACTTAAAGAGCAAGCAGATAATACGCCAGCTCCACAATGGGTTCGTGTCGTAGGTGGTTGGACTGAGTTCCAGTTTGCCGAAAAGCGTTTACCGACTTTAGAAGAAATTAATAAAGCTGCACCAGATACTCCAGTATTCGTTTTACATCTATATGCCAGTGCCTTGTTGAACCGAGCTGCCCTTGATGTATTAGGCTTTAACAAAGACACACCAGATCCACCGGGTGGCAAGATTGTAAGAGATGAAAAGGGTGAGCCAACTGGTCTGCTGCTCGCTACGCCATCGGCTATGATTTTATATTCGACCTTAGGGAAAGCACCAAAATTGCCAGTTGAAGATCAAGTCAATTCAACTCGTCATTTCATGCGTGAACTGAACCGATTAGGCATTACTTCAGCAATTGATGCAGGCGGTGGTGGTCAAAACTATCCTGAAGATTATGATGTGATTAAGCAATTACACGATCAAAATCAAATGACGGTGCGAATCGCTTACAACCTATTTGCTCAAAAGGCAGGCCAAGAGCTTGATGACTATCGCCGTTGGACAGAAATGACATTTCCAGGTGATGGTGATGAGCTGTTTAGAATGAATGGAGCAGGTGAGAACCTGACTTGGTCAGCGGGTGACTTTGAAGATTTCTATGAACCACGTCCAGATTTACCAGAAAAAATGGAAGGTGAACTAGAAGCTATTGTAGAGCACTTGGCTGAAAAGAAATGGCCATTCCGTATTCATGCAACCTATGATGAAAGTATTAATCGTTTGCTGAATGTATTTGAGAAAGTAAATTCAAAACAGCCATTTGCAACTCGATTTATTATTGACCATGCCGAAACTGTATCTGAGCGTAATATTGAACGTATTGGTGCGTTGGGTGGTGGTATCGCCATTCAACACCGTATGGCCTACCAAGGTGAGATTTTCGTAAAACGCTATGGTGCCGAGGCTGCTCAGGCAACGCCACCAGTTAAGAAAATGTTAGAACTTGGTGTTCCTGTTGGTGCGGGGACAGATGCGACTCGTGTTGCCTCTTATAACCCTTGGGTGTGTTTGTATTGGCTAAGTACTGGTAAAACAGTCGGTGGTTTACCACTCTATGATGAAAAAAATCTATTAGACCGTCAGACAGCACTCAAACTCTGGACTAAAGGTTCGGCTTGGTTCTCTGGCGAAAAAGATGTTAAAGGTTCACTAACAGCAGGAGAGCTTGCTGATTTGGTCGTATTATCTGATGACTACTTTAAAGTAGAAGCTGAGGATATCCAGTGGATTGAGTCTGTACTTACTGTCTTAGGTGGCAAAGTGGTCTATGCCGGGGCAGAGTTTAAGCACGACGATCCGCCGTTACCACCAGCTTCACCAACATGGTCACCAGTAAAGCGCTTCGGTGGTCAGTGGCGTTTATCTGAAAACCGTAATGCTCCTTCTAATCAATCATTACAGTCACAAAGTGCTTTGTGTGCATGTGCTAGCAGTTGTGGTATGCATGGGCATAGCCATGCTTGGATGCTTGATGTTCCTGTAAATGATAAGGACAAAAAATCTTTCTGGGGCGCACTTGGGTGCTCGTGTTTTGCATTTTAAATAAAACAGTATGGGAACCTGCTGATTAAATGGCTTGATTCTCTAAGGTATGTACGATGAAAATGTACTTGTTATCTTTGGCTGTAGGGTTGCTTGTTGGTGTCTTATATTATGTTTTAAATGTTAAGTCACCAGCTCCACCTCTTGTTGCATTAGTCGGTTTATTAGGCATGGTAATAGGAGAGCAACTGCTTCCTTTTATTAAATCCTATTTTTAATCCGTTTCATTCAAAAAAGCTAAATGGTGCCATGCCATTTAGCTTTTTATATTAATAAATACCTTCAATTACTTTATACGACGACCTTGTTCATCAATGATCACTTCGCCATCTTCTTTTGTGAAATAGCCTAAGTTTTCTACATCTAAAATATCAAGGACAATCTCGGAAGGGCGGCAAAGTCGCGTGCCTTTTGGTGTAACCACAAATGGACGATTGATTAAAATTGGGTACTGAACCATAAAATCAATTAACTGTTCATCGGTCCAATGGTCTTGTTCCAAATCTAAATCTTTATAGGGATCAACATTTTTACGAATTGCTTCCCGTACAGTTAAGCCTGAATCCTTAATGAGTTGAATCAATTCATCTTTACTTGGTGGTGTTTGCAAATATTCAATAACGATAGGTTCAATTCCTGCATGACGAATAAGCGCCAAGGTATTACGTGAGGTTCCGCAAGCAGGGTTATGGTAAATCTTCACTAGCTCAGTCATGGTAAATTTATTGTCAAATTAAGATATTGCATTTATATATGGATATCCGTATATTTGCAATAACGAATATATTCTGTTGAAGATATGATCAACCAAGTCGATTTCTTTAAATGTCTATCTGACCAAACTCGGTTAAATATTCTTAAATTAGTTCTAAATAAACAAAATATTTGTGTCTGTGAGTTAACTGAACAGCTTGAGTTGAGTCAACCGAAAATCTCTAGGCACTTAGCTTTGTTACGAACTCATGGCATTTTACTTGATACACGACAGGGGCAATGGGTGTATTACAGCGTCAATCCAGATTTACCCAATTGGGCTGTTGAAGTTTTGAAAACTATAGCAAACCAAGATGAAAATTTAGTGAATCAATCATCTTCACAGTTTTCTTCTATTTCTACCTATTGTGAGTAACACCATGAAATTCTTATTTTTATGCACTGGAAACAGTTGCCGTAGCATTTTGTCAGAAGTTTTATTTAATAGTCGTGCACCAGAAAATTGGAAAGCCTATAGCGCTGGCAGTAAACCATCAGGACAGGTACATCCATTAACCATTGAAACACTTGAAAACTTAGGTCTTTCAACAGATGGGCTATGGAGTAAAACTATTGATGACTGCGAGCAGTATCAACCAGATGTTGTGATTACAGTCTGTGATTCTGCTGCACAAGAAGCATGCCCACTTTATTTAGGTGGCGCAATCAAAGCACATTGGGGTTTAAGTGACCCATCTCACTTAGACTTGCCGAAAGAAGAAAAGCTTAAAGCATTCCAAGAGACTGTAGATCATATCAACCGTCGTTTAGATGCATTGTTTGCACTTGATGTTGCGAACTTAAGCCGTTCACATTTGATTGCTGAGATTAATAAAATCTCTCATATTGAGTGAGAGAGCCGAGATGACTAAGCAAAAGCTTTCTTTTTTAGACCGTAACCTGACGCTATGGATTTTTATAGCCATGGCTTTAGGTTTGGCAATTGGGGTGTTCTTTCCTCAAGCCTCGGTTTCTTTGAACAGAATGAGTGTAGATAACGTCAATATTCCAATCGCAATCGGCTTAATCTTGATGATGTATCCACCTTTAGCTAAGGTTGACTACGCTGCGTTACCAGAAGTATTTAAAGATAAGAAAACCTTAACTTTATCGTTAGTACAAAACTGGTTGATTGCACCGGTTTTAATGTTCGTACTTGCGATAGTTTTCTTGCATAGCTATCCGGAATACATGACTGGTCTTATTTTGATTGGTTTGGCACGTTGTATTGCAATGGTTTTGGTGTGGAATGGGCTGGCTTGTGGTGATAACCAATATGTTGCAGCGTTGGTTGCATTTAACAGTATTTTCCAAATCTTATTTTTCAGTACCTATGCATGGTTGTTCTTAACCTTTTTCCCGCCTTATTTTGGTGTGGCAGGGCAAGTCATTGATGTGAATTTCTGGACTATTACACATGCGGTTTTGGTGTACTTGGGTATTCCATTTTTGATGGGGTTCTTGACGCGTTTGATTTTAGTCAAGTCGAAAGGTTTGGAATGGTATCAAACTAAATTTTTACCAAAAATTAGTCCAATTAGTTTAATTGCTTTACTTTTTACCATCGTGGCGATGTTTAGCCTAAAAGGTGGTGATGTAGTGAGCTTACCTTTAGATGTATTACGTATTGCGATTCCGCTCACGATTTACTTTGTGGTGATGTTCTTCATTAGCTTCTTTATGAGTAAACGTATGGGGAATAACTATCCACGTACCACTGCTATTTCGTTTACTGCGGCTGGTAACAATTTTGAGTTAGCTTTAGCGGTTGCCATTGCAACATTTGGTTTGGCATCACCTGTGGCATTTACCACAGTGATAGGACCATTGGTTGAAGTACCCGTTTTAATTTCACTCGTTACCGTTTCTCTTTGGTTAAAGAAAAAGTATTTCTCAGATGAACAGTCTTAATAATGATTTATCAAATGTAGCATTAGATCTTTTAGATAAACCTACATTTGAGCAAGTGCAAGCACAGCAGCTTGAGCATCCACCTCGCATTTTATTGCTATATGGTTCTAATCGTGAACGTTCTTATAGTCGTTTTGCTGTGCTGACGGCTGGTCGAATCCTTGAATACTTAGGTGCTGAAGTCAAAATCTTTCATCCTAAAGGTTTACCTTTACCTGAGGATGCAGGAACTGATCATCCGAAAGTTCAAGAGTTACATGCGCTTTTGGCTTGGGCAGAAGGTATGGTGTGGTGTTCACCAGAACGTCATGGTGCAATGAGTTCAATTTTAAAAGCCCAGATTGACTGGATTCCTTTGGCAGCTGGAGCAATCCGTGCAACTCAAGGTAAAACCTTAGCAGTTATGCAAGTTAGTGGTGGTTCGCAGTCATTTAATGCGGTCAATCAAATGCGTATTTTAGGGCGTTGGATGCGCATGATTACCATCCCAAATCAGTCTTCGGTTGCTAAAGCTTTTTTAGAGTTTGAAGAAGATGGCAGTATGAAACCATCCTCTTACTATGACCGAATCGTTGATGTTATGGAAGAATTGTATAAGTTCACTTTATTAACACGTGGGCAAAAACAGTATTTGACAGATCGCTATTCTGAGCGCAAAGAATCAGCAGAAGAGCTGTCAAAACGAGTAAATCAAAAATAAACAGTTTCATAAAAAAGTGCTCCACTTGGGGCACTTTTTATTGCTTAGCTCTTACACTCAGGCCATTGTGGGCAAAAGTTTTTGTAATAGTTCAATAAAATTTGAAACTTTGGCAGAGCTCTCATTTTCTCGTGTAATCAAGTAAATAGGCGCATTCATTTTTATTGAATCATCAAAATCGCGATACACAATTTCATGTTCCCAAAAGTTATGCATTGAAGCTGGCACAATCGTTATACCAATTCCAGCAGCAACTAAATTTAATGTGGCGGTAGGTCGAGGTGCTTCCTGAATAATGCGTGGACTAAAACCTGCTTGGTAGCAACTATATAAAATATTGTCATATAAACCTTGTCCTGAAGAACGACGGTATAAAACAAAATTTTCATTTGATAAGTCATTTGAGCTAATTTTTTCTTTTTGTGTAAGTGGATGGCCTATAGGCAATGCCACCATCATTGGCTCATCTAATATATGGTGATGTTTTAACCCAATATCACGGCTGATCGGTGCTCTTAAAAAAGCAATATCAAGTTTCTCGGAGATTAATCGATCTAATTGTTTTTGGCTGCCTGCTTCTTCAAGTTTGGTTTGTACATTTGGATATATTTCTCGATATGAGCGCAATACTAGTGAAATAAGCGGATGCAAACCTGCGGAACTTGTAAAACCAATATTGAGTTGTCCAGTTTTACCTTGGCTAACATCTTGGACTAATTTTGGAATATGGCGCGCATGTTCTAATAAAAGTTGTGCTTCTTTAAATAAGGCTAAACCAGCCTCAGTTGGTTCAATTCCTCGAGGCTGGCGAATAAGTAATTGTGTACCAAGTACTTCTTCGAGTTTTTTAAGTAAACGCGTTAGAGGCGGCTGTTGAATAAACAATCGGTTTGCGGCATGCGTAATATTCCTTTCTTCAATTACCACAACAAAGGCATGGAGCTTATGTAAATCGAGCATAGGAATACCTTTATGGTATGGTTAATGAAAATAAAAGCATTTGTAGATATATCACAAAAGTATCATTCTATCTTGGTCAGATAAAGTGAAAAGTAACGAAAATGAACCATGTTGAGTTTGCTGTGCAGAAGGAGAGTATCCCGACCTGCACAGAGTTATTTTTAGGTTTTTTAACATTAGGTTTAATTGGATTCGGTGGCGTGCTGCCTTTAGCCCGTAAAGTTATTGTAGAGCAGAGACAGTGGCTAAGCCCTGAAAAATTCACTGAGTTACTTGGTCTGTGTCAATTTTTACCAGGCGGCAATATTATTAATTTATCGGTTGCGATTGGCATGGAGTTTCGCGGTGTTCGTGGGGCAGTGAGCTCACTCATTGGTCTGATCCTTGCACCTACGATAATTGTTGTACTTTTACATTATGTCTATGAGCAGTTCCAAGATAATTTAATGGTTAAGCATCTTTTCGAAGGTTTAGCGGCAGCAGCAGCAGGACTTCTGGTTGCAACAGGTTTGAAAATGCTTAAGCCATTATTACGTAATCCATTAGCGATTTGCGTAGTTGTTGCTGCAATTATCAGTATTGCTTTTCTAAAAATCTCTTTACTAGTGACGATGCTGATTTTGTTGGCATTTTATTCAGCTATCATTTGGAGACGTGTGTAATGGGTGCAGTTCTACTTACTTTAGCGATCATTTTTACTCAATTGTCTCTTATTGCATTTGGTGGCGGCAATACAATTTTGCCTGAGATGCAACGCCAAGTAGTTGATATTCATCACTGGATGACGGCACAAGAATTCAGTGCATTGTTCGCCATGGCTCAAGCTGCACCTGGTCCGAACATGATGATTGTACCGTTGGTGGGATGGCATGTAGCAGGGTTGTCAGGTCTACTTGTAACGTCTACTGCTAAATTTTTACCTTCATCTCTTATTACTGTATTTGTGATGAGAGGCTGGTCAAAATTTAAAGATAAAAAATGGAGACGTGTTTTACAGCTTGCTTTACAACCTGTCACTGTGGGAACTGTACTTGCTAGTGCTTGGATTATTTCTGAGGCAGCTGCAATAAATACTTTACTCATTATTATGGTAGTCATTGCAACTTTATTATCTTTAATTAAAAAGGTTCATCCTTTACATGTCTTGATTGCTGGGGCTGTATTTGGTGTGGTCTTACTCTAGTTTAACCAGTTTGCCGACCTGCGCTGGATGAGTTCAGGTTGGCTTTTTTTAATTTGAAGTAAATAATAATTAAATCTAAAAAACCGATTAAATATATAAAAACATACTGTTTTACCTATTCTGTGTTTTCACGTACTATGCATCTATTGAAAGAATTTGGATGCATTGGAGTAAAAACAGATGTTAGATCAAAACATTAAAACTCAATTAAAAGCTTACTTAGAACGTCTAGAAAGTCCAATCGAATTAGTTGCTGCTTTAGATGAATCAGATAAAGCGGCTCAAATTAAAGAGTTAGTGACAGAAATTGCTGAACTATCTGACCAAGTCACTGCCCGTTTTGACGGAAACAATACACGTCGTCCAAGCTTTGGTGTGGCTAAAGCAGGTGAACAACCTCGTGTGTTCTTTGCAGGCTTGCCAATGGGTCATGAGTTTACGTCTTTGATCTTGGCACTGTTACAAGTGTCTGGCTATGCACCTAAAGTGTCAAATGAAGTGCTCAACCAGATTAAAAGTTTAAACCTCAAAGCAAACTTTGATGTATTTGTATCCTTAAGCTGTCATAACTGTCCGGACGTGGTACAGGCGCTTAACCTGATTGCCATTTATAACCCGAACACCACAGCAACCATGATTGACGGTTCATTCTTCCAAGATGAAGTGGAACAACGCAAAATCATGGCTGTGCCAATGGTATTCCAAGACAACGAACACATTGGCCAAGGTCGTATGACCCTTGAAGAGATTGTGGCAAAACTCGACACCAACTCAGCTGAAAAAGATGCAGCAGCACTCAATGCCAAAGATGCTTTTGATGTGTTGGTGATTGGTGGTGGTCCTGCGGGTGCAACAGCTGCAATCTATGCGGCACGTAAAGGTATTAACACGGGTATTGTGGCTGAACGCTTCGGTGGTCAGGTGATGGACACCATGGACATTGAAAACTTCACTTCTGTGCAAAA